>NZ_JBSFVA010000019.1:0-36946 GCF_053592075.1 Nonomuraea sp. NPDC002799 | reverse complement strand
GTGGTGCCTCGGTAGATCTCGTAGCCGGTGACGGCGACGTTGTCGGTTGAGGCGTTCCAGGCGAGGGAGACGCTGGTGCCGGTGACGCCGGTCGAGCGCAGGTTGCCCGGCACGGACGGCGCGGTGGTGTCGGTGCCGCCGCCACCGGTGGTCTTCCACAGGGCGGGGACGATCGGCGGCTCCCAGCCCGGCTGGGAGGTGTGGCTCTGCACGCACTCGTACTCGACGCCGTTGTAGGTGACGCGCGTGCCCGCCGTGTAGGCCGTCCACGGGGCCCAGTCGGCGAACGCGGCGCTCGCCGCGGCCAGGGCGTGCGGCGGGGCGGTGACCGCCGCGGTGAGGGGCAGCAATAACGCCGCCAGTCCAGCGAGGAGCTTGCTCATGACGCTGTGTCTCATCGATACTCCGACATCCGGTTGGGGGGTGTAGGGGGGTGGGATGCCTAGGAAACTATTAGGAAAGTTTCCTTTAAATTATGAGACGAAGCTAACCCCAGCCTGGGAAGGCGTCAATACGTAACGTTCAGATCGATCGAGCCGGGCTGCTTGAGGTCGTTACCCGGCGGCGATCGGCGGCGTCCCGTGCGTGTGGAACGAGGAGATCGTCTTCAGGCCCCACGCCTGGCCCTTGCCGCGCTCGGCCTCCGTCCAGGTGATCGTGCGCCAGTCGGGGGCCAGGATGAGCCGGGTGAGCGGGTTGCAGAGCTCGATGCGGTTGCCGCCGGGCTCGTAGACGTACAGGAAGAACGTCTGCTGGATGGCGTGCTTGTGCGGGCCGGTCTCGATGAAGACGCCCTGCTCCAGGCAGATGTCGGCGGCCCGCAGGATGTCCTCGCGGCTGTTGGTGGCGAACGCGATGTGGTGCAGCCGGCCCGAGGAGCCCGACCAGTCGTCGGTGTAGACGAGGTCGTACGACTTGTTCGCGAAGTGCAGCCACTGGGCGGAGATCCGGCCGGTGTCGAGCATGATCTGCTCGGTCACCCGGCCCCCGAGCACGTCACGGACGAACGCGCCGCTCGCGGCGGCCTCGGCGGCCAGGTAGTTGACGTGGTCGAGCCGGCGCACCCCCACGCCGTGGCCGGGGAAGGCCTGCGGCTGGTTCTTCAGGGCCGGCCGCGATTCCTGCGGAGCCTCGTACCACTGCGACTCCCAGTACAGGTGCATCTCGTGGCCGTCGGGGTCGCGGAAGGTGTACGTCGGCCCGCGGCCCGCGTCGCCGTCGCGCCAGCCGATGCCCAGCCCGGTGTCCTTGACGGCCGACACCCGGCGCTCCAGCGCCTCCTGACTGCCGGCGCGCAGCCCCGTCGCGCGGATGCCCGAGGTGGCGGAGGCCGTCAGCTTGAGGCTGTGGTGCTCGTAGTCGTCATAGGTGCGCAGGTAGACCGATTCGCCATCCGTGGCGGCGGCCGTCATGCCGAGGATCTCGGTGAAGAACCACAGGCTCCGCTCCGGCTCGGGGGTGAGCAGTTCGACATAGCCGATGTGCGCGACGTCGTGCAGCAGGGCGTTCACGGGTGTCATCCTTCCTCGGCGCGCGGACGGGGGAAAACGGTCCCGTCGAAGAGTTTGCGCGCGGTGCGTACGTTGGCGGCCCGCAGCGCCGTCGGCGGGCTCGTGGTCAGGTCGAGCTCCACCTCGACCTCCAGGCGGCCGGTCGGGTGCTCGACCACGACCCGGGGGCCCTCGGGGAGGCGCGCGTGACGCCGGGCCACGCCGTGCTCCAGCAGCGCGGCGGTGACGACGCTGATCGCGCCGAGCACCCCGATCGCGGCGTGCGGCCGGACCGGGATGAACGTGCGGGTGCACAGCGCGCCGCCGTCCCTGGGCGGGGCGACCAGCGTGGTCTTGGGCACGGACTCCGCCGAGACGTCGCCGAGCCCCATGAGCTCCCCGGCCCGCAGGCGCAACGACTGCACACGATCGAGCAGCCGTTCGTCGGCCGCGAGCTGCTCGTACGTCTCATACCCCGTGATGCCCAGATCCCCGGCCGCCGCCACGACGACCGGCATGCCGTTGTCGACGCAGGTCACCTCGATCCCGTCGATCACGTCCACCTCGCGCCCCGTCGGCAGCAGCCGCCCGGTGCTGGACCCGGCCGTGTCCTCGAACCCGAGCACCACGCCCGCCGCCGTCCCCGGCACCCCCGAGATGGCGGTGCCGCCCCGGTAGTCGACCCGGCCGCCGGGAGTGGGGAAGCGGGCGGTGGCGACGCCCCCGGTGTTGATCAGCCGGATGCGCGCCTCGGTGTGGTCGCCGCCCGCCGGGATCAGGCCGCGCTCGACGGCGAACGGGCCCACGCCGGCGAGCAGGTTCCCGCAGTTCTGGCGGACGGACACGACCGGCTCGTCCACGGCCACCTGGAGGAAGGTGTAGTCGAGGTCGGCGCCGGGGCCGGCGGCGGCCGCCACCACGGCCACCTTGCTGGTCAGCGGGTGCGCGCCGCCGATGCCGTCGATCTGGCGGGGGTCGGGGCTGCCGAGGACGCGCAGGAGCAGCTCGTCCCGCTCGCCGGGGTCGCCGGGGAGGTCGCCGGCCAGGAAATAGGCGCCTTTGGAGGTGCCGCCGCGCATCAGCATGCAGCGCAGACCCTCGTCAGACGGCGCCATGCGCACCGCCGTTCTGCTCCCATTCGGCGGCGCTCACGTAGGAGATGCCGAGCTCGGGCAGCCGCGCGCGCAGGCCGTACCGGTCGAGTCCCAGCTCGCCCTTGAGGAACGCCGCCCGCGTGGCGGCCTCCTTCTCGGCCCTGGCGGCGGCCGCGGCGATGCCCCGCTCCAGATCCGCGCGCGGCACCACGAGCACGCCGTCGTCGTCGGCGAGCACGGTGTCACCGGGGCGGACGACCTGGCCGCCGATCGTGACGGGCACGTTCACCGCGCCCGGCGTCGCCTTCACGGTGCCCTGCGCGCTGACCGCCGCGCTCCACGCGGGGAATCCCAGCTCCCGCAGCTCGGCCACGTCGCGCACCCCGGCGTTGATCACCACGCCGCGCACCCCGCGATGGCGCAGGGCGGTCGCGAACAACTCACCGAACATCCCGTCGGTGGACGGCGACGTGGTGGTGACGACCAGAAGGTCGCCTTCCTGGCACTGCTCGACCGCGACGTGGATCATCAGGTTGTCGCCCGGCCAGCAGAGCACGGTGACCGCGTTCCCGCCCGTTCTGCTCCCCGGCCAGGCGGGACGCAGTCCGGGCCCCAGGTAGCCGGTGCGGCCGAGCGCCTCGTGCACGGTCGAGACGCCGTACGAGGCGAGGACGTCGATGCGGTCGAGGCTCGCGCGCGGGATGTCGGTGACGACCACGTTCCTCACGCGAGCACGTCCGTCACCTGCGGGTAGAGCCGCATGTACGCCTCTCCCATGGTGGTGTGCGCGAGTCCCAGGTTGGGGCCCGCGTTGCGCTTGAGCTGCACGCCGCGGCGTTTGGCCAGGTCGGTGTAGTAGTCCCACATGTGCTGCTGGGCGGGCAGGCACTCCATCGCCTTGCGCTTGGCGTCGAAGACCGGGCTGATGTCGAGCAGCACGTCGGGCTTGAAGTCGCACTGCTCCGGCTGGTGCGGCTCGAAGAAGAACACGGGGGGCGCGCCCAGCGGGTCGCCGGGCGCCTCGTAGCCGGCGGCCTGCGCCAGCACGCGCGCCTGCAGCGCCATGCGCGCCGCCGCCGGGTGGTCGCCGTTGTACGGGTCGGCCGGTGGATGGGTCAGCACCACGTCGGGGGCCAGCTCACGGTAGACGCGAACCAGCCGGTCCACCAGCTCGGGGGACTCGACCAGGGGATAGTCGCCCGCGTCGAAGAACTCGATCTCGGCGCCCAGGGTGGCGGCCGCGTTCGTCGCCTCTTCCCGGCGGATGGCCTTGATCTCGTCGAGCGTGCGGCCCTCGCGCCAGGCCTTCGCGGACTCGCCGCGTTCGCCGAAGCTGAGGCAGACCACTTTGGCCCGCTCACCGCGATGAGCGGCGAGGGCTATCGCGCCGCCCGCGCGCCAGACGAAGTCGCCCGCGTGGGCGCTGACTACCAGGAGGGTACGAGAAGGGGTCTTTGCCGAGGTCACTCGCTGACGCTAAGAGCGGTACGGACGGATTGTCAACACTTTCATCCGCAATCTGGGAGACGCGTATGGTTTCCGGCCTGGCGGACGGGCGAAGTGCGACAATATTGTCAACGATGTATCGATCGATCGGAGAGGGAGCTCATGGACGGTCCCCAGGTGGCGCTGCTCGGGTACGGCGAGGTGGGCCGCATCCTCGCCGACGGCCTCGGACGGCACACGCGCCTGCACGTCTACGACCCCGCGTACCCGCCGGGCGCCACACAGGCGAACGGCGCCGCCTACCCGGGCGGCACGCCGGTGGACGTCTTCGGCGCGCGAGAGGACGCGCCGGAGGGCGCCTCCGGGTCGCCGGCGGGTGTGGCTGGTCTCGTGCGGCTGGTCGGGAGCAACGCCGACGCGGTACGCGGGGCGGACGTCGTCATCGCCGTGACCACCGGCGCCGACAGTGTGACCGCCTGCGCGGAGTCGCGCCCGTACCTCAAGCCGGGGGCGATCTACGCGGACCTGTCCACCAGCGCTCCCGGCGACAAGCAGTGCATCGCCGAGCTGGTGGAGTCGGTCGGCGCGACGGCCGTGGACGGCGCGATCATGGCGCCCATCCCGCTGCGCGGCCTCGCCACCCCGGTGATCGCCAGCGGGCGGGCGGCGGACGGGTTCGCCGCGTTCGCCAACGGCCACGGCATGGACGTGACGCCCATCGGCGGCTCGCCCGGCGACGCCGCCGCCCGCAAGCTGCTGCGGAGCGTGCTGGTGAAGGGGCTGAGCGCCCTCGCCATCGAGGCCCAGCGCGCCGCGGAGGCGGCGGGCCTGGCGGAGTGGTTCTGGGAGCATCTGCTGGAGACGGTCACCGACGCCGACGAACGGTTCATGGTCCGGCTGCTTCAGGGGGCGGGGGAGCACAGCGGGCGCCGGGTGCACGAGATGCACGCCGCCACCCGGATGCTCGAAGAGCTCGGCGTGCACCACGCGATGACCGACGCCACGGCCGCGACCCTGGAACGCGTGGCAACCACCGGCGTCCCACCCATCCCGGGGAAACACCTGGAAGCGCCTGCTCCGAGTCCGTGAACGGCGGCAGGACCGGCCGGACGCTTTGATCGTTTAGCCCTGTTCTGTCGGTGGGCTCCGGTAAGTTTCCGGATCATTGATCAGCCGTTCGCGAAGGGCGCGGGCACTTCCGCCTGCCCCGCGAGCGGCTGGGGCAGGAGGTTCTGAGGTCGTGGACGCGGACACAACCGCGTGGGAGCGGCGCAGCGTGGTGCGGGTGGTTTCACCCGTCGAGCCGCGCAAGCTGGCGAAGGTGCCCTTCGTCGAGCTGGCCGACGGCCGGCTGCAGGGCGTCGTGTCGAGCGGGTCCGACATCGAGCGGGTCTACGTCTCGTCGATCACCGCCGGCACCCACGCGCTGAGCTGCAGCACGAACAACAACCGGCCGTGCGGCGCGCTGCACGGCTACGCGTGCAAGCACATCCACATGCTGGCCGACGAGGCGGTCCTGCAGTACGGCCTGGATCGGGTGGCCCGCTACCTGCGGGTGGAGGTGCCCGAGGGCGGCAGTCTGATGCACGTCGTCAAGGGGCCGGTCGAGCGCACTCCGGCGGCCGTGGTGTTCAGCAGGTTCCTGCGCCACCTGGCCTACCTGGAGGTGCCCGACAGCACCGAGCCGCTGACCGAGCTGCACTGGTTCCCAGCGACTGGGGCGGTGCGCGGATGACCGGCGTACAGACCGAGGGGGAGGGGCGCTGATGCTCGACGTACAGTTAGGCGAGGTGCTCGGCGGGTCGCCTGCGGGCGTCGCCGAGGCGTTCGAGCTGGTGGCGGGGTTCGACGGCGCGCTCACGCACGGGTTCGCCCGGCTCGGCGAGGAGCCGGCCGCGGCGCTGGCCGCGCTGGCGGGGGCGCTGGCCGCCAGCCCGCTCGGCGAGCGGGTGGGCGAGGCCGCCGCGAAGGTGGCCGCCGGATCGGTCGGCGACGAGCACCTGGCGGCCTTGGCGGGCGGGCGGGCCGCGCTGCTGGGCGCGGCGCACGACGCCCTGCTCGGCCACCTCGACACGGCACTGCACCGCACCCGCGCCACATGGGACCCCACGTCGACCGGGCCCACGGTGACCGGGCCCACCGCGACCGAGGCCGCCGCGACGGTGTCCGTCGCGACCGTGCCGGAGGGCGCGGGGAACCTGCTCGCGGGCTGCCGGATCTGGCTGCGCGAGCTGGCCATCACCGGCTGGCGCGGCGTCGACCACGACCTGGTCTCCGCCGCCGACCAGACGATCGAGGCGCTGCTCGCGGTGCCCGCGCTGCGCGGCCTGGCGGTGTTGCTCGACGGCCTGGCGGCCGAGCTGCGGGCGTCGAGCCCGGTCGGCACGATGGACCGGCTGCCCGCCCGCAGATGGGCCGACCTGTGGACGCGCGCCCTGCTGCTGGCCCAGCAGGGCCCGTGGGGCGACGGCGCCGAGCAGGTGTCGGGCCGGCTGCTGATCCTCGGCGCCGACGTGCACGAGCACGGCACGGTGGTCCGGGTGCAGGTGCACGGCATCCTGGAGACGCAGGGCGGCGGGGCTCCGTCCCGGCTCGTCCGCACGAGTGTGGCGGCGGCCAAGGTCGACACCATCGTCGGCACGGCCGTGTGGCGCCTGATGGGCGGCCACCCCGTGCTCATGGGCGCGCTGGCCGAGCATCGGAGCGTGGACGTCACGGACATGCCGCTGCTGGCCGGCGGCGACCTGGTGTGGCACGACGACCGGGCCCGCGCGGGCGCGGCGGCCGACCCGTTCGCGACCGCGCGGGTCCAGCTCGGCGCGGCCGTCGCGGCGCCGGTGCGGCCGCTCGACCGCCATCCGGTACGCATCGCCGAGCCCGTCTTCATCGAGGGCTACAAGAGCGACGGCCAGTCGATCGACCTGGGCGGCAACACGCTGCCGGTCGACCTCGACCGGTTGCCGCCGGCGGGCCCCCTCACGCCCGCGCTGGTGAAGGCCTCCTCGGCCTGCATCGGCCTGATGCGCTGGGACGGCGGCCAGTGGTCGCTGCAGCCTCTCGCGCTGCTGGCCACGGTGAAGAAGAGCCCCGTCACCGCGCACAACGGCGACTGGGCCATGGGCCCCACCGACCCCAAGGCGGTCAAGGCGGAGGCCAAGTCCGGTGACGTGGTCGCGGTGCTGCGCGAGCGAGCAGGGCGGCTGCTGCGGAAATGACCGAACCTCAGGCAATCCCCGCATCTCAGGCGACCCCCGCATCTCAGGCGACCCCCGCACCGCAGGCGACCCCCGAGTCGCAGACAACCCCTGAGGAGACCCGGCGCCAGGTGCTCTACTGGCGCCTGCTCTCCAGACTGTTCGGCCCCGACGAGCAGCCCACGCTGGAGACCGCGAGCGTGGCCATCGTCGACGACCTGGGTCTCCCGCCCGCGCTGCTCGACCCCGGCGTCTCCGTCGACAACCTCGTGCAGCGCTTCCCCGACCTGGGCGCGGAGCTGCAGGACCTGATGGCCGACAAGGAGCACGAGGCGGGCGACGAGGTCCGCCGCGCTGCCCTGGTCTCCAAGCTGCTGCTCAACGTCTTCCAGACGGGCTCGGGCAACGTCACCGCGGGTCAGCTCGAAGGCTGGAAGAAGGACGCGGCCTGGTTCGAGCGCGGCATGGGCTGCGAGCCGGGCGGCCTGCGCCGCACCCCGGGCAACGAGGAGCTCGCCGCGGTCCTCGCGGGTCTGGAGGGCGACCTGGTCAAGCGCATGCACCTGCGCGAGGTGCTCGCCGACCCGGCCCTGGCCAAGCAGCTCACGCCCAGCATGTCGCTCATCGAGCAGCTTCTGCACGACAAGTCCAACCTGTCGGGCGTCGCGCTGGCCAACGCCAAGGCGCTGATCCGCAGGTTCGTGGACGAGGTCGCCCAGGTGCTGCGTACGCAGGTCGAGAAGACCAGCGTGGGCGTCATCGACCGGTCGGTGCCGCCGAAGCGGGTCTTCCGCAACCTCGACGTCGACCGCACCATCTGGAAGAACCTCGTCAACTGGAGCCCGGAGGACGAGCGCCTCTACGTCGACCGGCTCTTCTACAAGCAGACCGCCCGCCGCACCACCCCGGCCCGCCTGATCGTGGTCGTCGACCAGTCGGGCTCGATGGTCGACGCGATGGTCAACTGCACGATCCTCGCCTCGATCTTCGCCGGGCTGCCCAAGGTCGACGTGCACCTGGTGGCCTACGACACCCGGGCGCTCGACCTGACGCCGTGGGTGCACGATCCGTTCGAGGTGCTGCTGCGCACGACGCTCGGCGGCGGCACCGACGGCACGGCCGCGATGGCCATCGCCAGGCCGAAGATCTCCGATCCGCGCAACACCGTGATGGTGTGGATCTCCGACTTCTACGACAACCGATCGCTGATCACCGACTTCGACGCGGTGCACCGTTCGGGCGTCAAGTTCATCCCTGTCGGCTCGGTCAACAGCTCCGGCAACGCGAGCGTCGACCCGTGGTTCCGCCAGAAACTCAAGGACCTGGGCACCCCGGTGATCTCGGGCCATATCCGCAAGCTCGTCGTCGAGCTGAAGAACTTCCTCACCTAGGAGACCCGCGAATGAGTGACGAAATGCTGCGCGCCCCCGCAGAGGTGAAGTACGCAGAGGAGCTCGACTGGCTGGAGTCGGTCGACGACGGCCCGAAGCCGTTCACGTGGCGGCTCAGCCCCCGCATGATCCGGACGTTCATCCTCGGCTCCGAACGCGCCGACGGCCTCGACCGCGAGATCGCGCAGAAGTGGTTCGGCGACCGCAGCTTCGTCGAGCGCAGCATCGTGACGCTGGCCTCCGACCGGGGCCTGCTGCTGCTCGGCGACCCCGGCACGGGCAAGAGCTGGCTGGCCGAGCTGCTCGCCGCCGCCATCTCCCGCAACTCCACCCTCGTGGTCCAGGGCACGGCCGGCACGACCGAGGACCACATCAAATACTCGTGGAACGTCTCCATGGTCATCGCCAAGGGCCAGTCCCGCCAGTCGATGATCCCCTCGCCGATCATGACGGCGATGGAGAACGGCGTGATCGGCCGGTTCGAGGAGCTGACCCGCTCGACCAGTGACGTGCAGGACGCGCTGATCTCGATCCTGTCCGAGAAGTACGTCTCCATCCCCGAGCTCGACGACGACAACATCGTCTTCGCCCAGCCCGGCTTCTCCATCATCGCCACCGCCAACAGCCGCGACCGGGGCGTCAACGACCTGTCGTCGGCCCTCAAGCGCCGCTTCAACTTCGTCCGCATCCCCGTGGTGACCAACAAGAAGAGCGAGGCGGAGATCGTCCGCTTCCGCACCGAAGAGCTGCTGCGCCGGCACCAGATCGAGCTCGACGTGCCGCCCACGCTGCTGGACATCCTGCTGCAGAGCTTCGCCGACCTGCGTTCGGCCGCCGCGTCGGCCACCAGCGACGACGAGAAGCTGGAGTCGGCGCTGTCCACGGCCGAGCAGATCGGCGTGCTGGAGGACGCCATCCTGCACAGCAACTTCTTCGGCGACCGCACCCTGCGCGCGCAGACGCTCGCGGGCTCGCTGGTCGGCTCGCTGGCCCGGCGCAGCCCCGAGGACCTGGCGATCCTGAACAAGTACTGGCACGGCGTCGTCGAGCCCCGCAGCAAGAAGGACGGCGGGGAGTGGCCGGAGTTCCTCGAGGGCGGCCGCGAGGCCATCTCCACACTGTCATGAGCGACCAGCCGAGCCCGTTCGGCTCGCTCCGGGAGCAGCTCCTCGACGCCGCCGAGACGTTCGCCGGCAGTCCCGTCGCCGTGTCCGGCATCCTGTCGGGCCTGGTCGACGACGTCGACCGGGCGCTGCGCGAGGAGCTGGAGATCTTCCCGGTCTGCCACCACTCGCCGGCCTCGGCGCTGGCGATGGTGCGGCGGCTGCGCGAGAAGCAGCCGAAGGTCATCTACCTGGAGCTCTGCGAGGACCTGCAGCCGCTGCTCACCGAGCTGCGCAACTGCCGGCTGCCGGTCGCGGTGCAGGCGTTCGCGACCGACCTCGACGGTTTCCCGAAGGCGTGGGCGCCGCTCAGCGTGGTGGCGCCCATCACGGAGGCGTCGGCCGAATACCAGGCCATCTCCTACGCGCTCGAAACGCCGGGCGTGGAGCTGGTGCTGGTCGACCGTTCGACCGACCACGTCTTCCAGTGGGCGCCCAAGGACGGCGAGCAGCCGCAGCAGGCCAAGAACGAAGAGGCCGGGCTGCACGGCGACGCGATCGGCGTCGAGATCGGCGACCTGCGCCCGCGCTTCGCCGAGCTGGAGGAGCACCTGCTGCACCACGGCAAGGTGCGGCACTGGTCGGAGTGGTGGGACCAGTACGTCGAGCAGCCCCTGTCCGGGGCCGACTACGACACCTACCGCCAGGTCATGGTGCTGATCGGCAGCCTGTTCCGCCGCCTCACCCCCGATGAGGGGCGGCTGGCCACGGACGAGGACCGCGAACGCTACATGTGGACCAGGATGCGCGAGCACCTGGCCACCTCGGAAGCGGATCCGGCCGACTGCCTCTACGTCTGCGGCGCCTTCCATGCCGCCAGCCGGGTCGAGCAGTTCGGCCTGAAGTCCACGGCCGCCTTCGAGATCACCCCGCGTACGGCGACCGAGTGGCTGTACGGGCTCATCCCGTCCAGCCATTCGGCCATCGAGTCCCAGTTCGGGCTGGCCGCCGGCTCGGTGTCGATCGCGGCGGCGTCGTGGGCCAAGTCGTTGTCCCGCAGCGGCCTGACCCCGTTCCAGCTCGCCGGGCAGAAGGGCGCGCGCAAGCGCTCGGCCAAGCTGCCCAAGCCGGTGCCGCAGGGGGAGGTGACCGACCAGCTCACCGGGTTCCTGTCCAAGCCGCCCGCGCTCGACGAGCTGGACGAGGCCGAGCTGCTCGGCTGGAGCGTCGACATCGTCCGGCTGGCCCGCCGCAACGGCTACCTGGCCAGCACCGCCGACGCGATCGCGGTCTTCGAGACCTCGATCCTGCTCGCCGGGATGCGCAACCGCGCCAGGCCGACCCCGTACGACTTCCAGGACGCCGCCGTCACGTGCATCGAGAAGGACACCGTGCCGGGCCGCCGCGACGTGGCCCGGTTGTGCGAGATCCTGCTCGGCGGCGACCGCGTCGGCGAGGTCGGCTACGACGCGCTGCCGCCGCTGGCCAGGAACGTCTACGACCGGCTCGCCCCGCTCGGGCTGGACCTGGAGAAGCGCACGATCCAGCGGGCGCTGCTCGACCTCAACGCCACGCCCGAGCTGGTGCCCTGCTCCGACCTGCTGTGGATGCTGCGTTACCTGCTGCCGCGCGAGGCCGTCCGGCCCATCATGGGCGAGCGCAGGCTGGGCGAGCGCTCGATCCAGGAGAGCTGGGACCTGGCGTTCGGCAAGCACCAGCGCTCGATCATCGAGCTCGGCTACGAGGGCGTCACCATCGAGCAGGTCCTGGAGCAGCGGCTGCGCCGCTCCGTCTGGGACCCCAAGGCCACGGCGGCCATCGCGCTGGCGGCGGTCGAGGACGCCGTGCTCTTCCTGGACAGCCGGCGCTTCGCCGACGAGCTCGGGGCGCGCGCCGTGGAGCTGCTCGCGGCCGAGCGGAGCGTGGACGACGCGCCGGAGGTGCTGCGCCGGATCCGGCGGCTGCTCGCCTACTACCGCGCCAACGAGCCGGAGCTGCCGGCCTGGTGCGAGGCGTTCGTGACCGCCGGTTACGCGCACTACTGCACGCTGCTGCCGACGGCGTTCGTGGACGACGACACCGGTGTGCGGCAGGTGGCGGCCATGCTGGGGTTCCTGTTCACGATGGAGAGCCTCGCGCTGGCGCTGGGCTGCGACCGGGCCCAGCTTGAGCTGTCGGTGCGGCAGTCGCATCCGGAGGCGCCGGCCAAGGTGGCGCTGTTGTGGGCCGCACGGCACCAGCTCGGGCTGCTGCCGATGGCCGAGCTGCGCTCACGCGTCGACGAGCTGCTGGCCAACCCGCTGGTCATCCCGTCGTTCCCGCAGTACATCATGGGCTTCGTCCAGGCCATGGAGCCCGCCCCGGCGCTGTCCGGCTTCGTGGTGGAGGTGATCTCCAAGGCGTTCGGCAAGCTGCCCGACAGCGTGCTGCTGCCCTGGCTGCCCAAGCTGATCACCACGCTGCGGGATCAGGCTCCGGACCTGGTGCCGGTGCTCGTCCGCGAGGCCGGGCGCACCTTCCCCGGCTCGCTGGCCGCCGTGGACGCCTGGACGCCGCCGTGGACGGCCCGGCCCGCACCGCTCGCGGCCGGTCCCGTTTCGGCGGTGGCCTCGGGGCCGGTGACGGACCTGCTCCTGGGGCATCCGGCGGCCTGCGACGCGGTGGCCGGACTGCTCGGGTGCGCGGGGGAGTGGCGGGCGCCGTCGGCCGGCGGCGCGGCTCACCAGGAGGTGAACGCACTGCTGGCGGAGCACCCGGAGCCCGCGCTGGCACTCGCGGGACTGCTGGCCTGACCCCGCCTGCACGCCTGCACGCCTGCGGCGCCGCTCGATTCGAGCGGCGCCGCCATGCCCGCCACACTCGAGTTACGCGCCCGGACGCTGGCCATCCTCTTCGACGGACTGCGCCCGCACCACTGAACGCCGTGCTCCTCAGCCGAGCACCCGCTTGATCTTCGGGACCCGGCGCAGCACGAGCCAGTCCAGTGCCAGTATCACCGCCATCGTCACGCCCGCCAGCGGGAACATCAGCCCCAGCACCGCCATGATGGCGATCACCCCGTAGGCCGTACGCCGGCTCGTGGCGCGGGCGGGCGCACCGGCCCGGCCGCGTGGGCGGCGCTTCCACCACATCCACGCGCCGGTGACGACGAGCGTGATCAGCGCCAGGCAGGCGCCGAGCATCACGACGAGGTTGGCGGTGCCGTACCTGCGGCCCTCGTGCAGCGCGATGCCCTGCTCGACGGCCTTGGCCAGCACGCCGTACTCCTTCCAGCCGTAGGAGACCAGGACCTTGCCGCTGTACTGGTCGACGTGGAGCGTCCGTGAGACGGCCGGATCGCGGAGCGAGCCGGCCACGATCGTGTAGACGCCCGCCGGGCCGTCCGGGAGGAGGACCTTGACCTCGCACTCGGCCGGCGGACAGCCGGTGATCGCGGGCCGGGCGGCGGCCAGCGCTCCCTCGACGGGCAGGGCGCCGAGACGTGGCGCGCCACCGCCGCCGCCGTGCGCGCCGTGCCCGCCGGACTCCGGTACGGGCAGCCGCTCCGCCGCCCACGGCACCTTGGCGTCGGGGTGCGCGGACAGGTCGCCGGACAGGGGCGGGGTCGAGGTGTGCGGGAAGTCGTCGGCGCTGGGCGCGGTCGAGCCGGTACGTGCCTGGATCCGCTGCAGCCCGTCACCCCACACGCCCGACCACGGCAGCCCCGAGACGACGAGGAACACGACCACCGCCCCCGACCCGAGCCCGACCAGGATGTGCAGCCGGCGCAACCGGCCACGGCCCGACCTCGGCGGCTTCACCCTGGTACGCCGGCCGCTCCACCACAGGTAGGTGCCGGTGCAGACGAGGACCAGCGCCCAGCACGCGGCGATCTCCACGACGCGGTCGCCGATCGTGCCGGACATCAGCTCGCCGTGGATGGTACGGACGACGCGCATGAACGTGGCCCCGTCGTCGATCTGGCCTACCACCGTGGCCGTGCCGGGGTGGACGTACACGGAGATGCCCTGCGCCCAGGGGCCGGAGTCGGCGCCCTGGAGGATCACGCGGGTGGTGCGCTCGGGGGATGTGGGCGGGATGACGGACATGACGGGTGAATCCGGGCGTACGCGCTGGGCGGCCGCGATCTGCTCCGCCAGCGGCCGGGCGGCGGCCACCGGGTTCGCGACGGTGCGGACGTCCTGGTAGCGCCACGCTTCGAACGGCTCCTTGAACAGGTAGATGGAGCCGGTGACGGCGAGGACGAGCAGGACGGGGGCGACGAACAGGCCGGCGTAGAAGTGCCAGCGCCAGACGACTCTGTAGCGCTGGGTGGCGGCGGGGGTACGGATGGGCACGGTGGTTACCGGCCGCGTTCCGATAGACGTCATGGGGGACTCCGTTCCGGAGCGCGCACGCGGTCAGGTGAGCGCGTGGTGCGGGGAGATGCCGAGGGGAGCGCCGGCGCATGGCAGCACAGGCCGGCGCAGGCCAGCGCACGTGAGGCCAGCGCATGGCAGCGCCGGCGGCAACGCATGGCAGCGCGTGGCCGGAGGGGGCGACGTCAGGCGGTGGTCACCCGCGACGGCGGTCCTCGGCGGCACAACTCCCAGGCCAGCACCTGACCGGCCCCGATCCCCGGTCGCACAGCCGTGACCGGCGCGGGGCGCGCGGGTGGCCGGGGCGGGGTGCGCCGGCCGGTCAGCAGGCCCCACAGATCCCGCAGTGAGCAGGCCAGCAATATCAGCAACGTGGCCAGCGCCGTCTCGCCGCGCTCCAGCCACCAGGCCGAGACCGTCGCGACCAGCACATGGGCCAGCAACATCATGATCCCGGCATAGAGCCCGCTCCCGTGATGGCCGGAGAAGGCGGCGGCTCCCGAGCTGAAGAGCTGGTGCATCCCGTACTGCGCCGCGAAGGAGGCGGCCAGCAGCGTCCCCGAGGACCGCCGCCGCCGGGCCAGCACGAACGCCCCCACCGCGGTCGCCGCCGTCGCGGCGGCCACCGTCCCCAGGCGGGCGCCCGGCCCGCCGGCCAGCACGTGCATGCCCAGCGCGGCGAACACGCAGACGATCGCGAACACCGCGGCCCGCAGCCCGCGCAGGCCGGTCCGGCCGGCCTGCGCGGCGTCCCTGCTGCCGGTGCCGCGTCCTCTCTGATCGGCGTTCATGCGCGATCACCGCTCACACCGGGAGATACGCCGGGAACGCGAGAAAGGTTCAGTGGGAAGGGTTCAGCGAGAAAGGTCCCGTGAGAAAGAGAAGGTTCCGTGAGAGGCGGCGATCGGTCCCGGGTGGGTCAGAGCAGTCCGGGTGGAGCGCCGCTGAAGGCCAGGCGCGGCGGGTGGCCGCCGAAGAGCCGGCTGACGGTGACGAACGTGTAGCCGCGCGCCGACAGGGTCTTGAGCACGCGCGGAATGGCCCGCACCGTCGTCGGGTGGATGTCGTGGAACAGGATGATGCTGCCGGGACGCACCGTCTTGGCCACCTTCCTGGCCACCTTGGCGGAGTCGTGGAAGCGCCAGTCCAGGGTGTCCACGCTCCACATCACCATGGGCCGGCTCGTACGAGCGCGGACGAACGTGTTGAGCGCCCCGTACGGCGGCCTGATGAGGCTCGGCACGATGCCCGTGGCGGCCTTGACGGCCCGGTCGGTGCGGGCGAGCTGGGATCGTACGCCCGCGCCCGACAGCCGGGTCAGGTCGGGGTGCGACCAGGTGTGGTTGCCGATCTCGTGCCCGGCCGCGACGGTCCTGCGCAGCACGCCGGGGTGGGCGGTGACGTTCTGGCCGACGACGAAGAACGTGGCCCGCGCGCGGCGGGCCGCCAGATGGCGCAGCAGCGTGTCCGTGTGCGGCCCGGGGCCGTCGTCGAAGGTCAGCGCCACGCACTTGAGGCGGCGGCAGTCGACGCCGGACCGCTCCTCGGGCGCGGAAAGCACCGCCTCGAACGACGCGGCCTCCGCGCGCATCGACGCCGCCGCCGTGGGCAACGATGCCGCGTCCGTGGGCAATGGCGCCGCCTCCGTGGGCATCGATGCGGCCTTCGTGCGTAATGACGCGGCATCCATGGGCAAGGATGCCGCAGGCGCCGCGACCGCCCGTGTCACGGTGTGGACCGTTCCCGTGGTGGCCGTCGCCAGGGCGGCGCCGCACACGCCGGTCATCAGGACGGCCGTGGCGATGATCCGCGCCGTCCCCCGTAACGCCGCAGGCCGGCCGGGCCGGCGCGGCCAAGTGCCGATGTTCATCGATCCCCCTCGCGCACCGCCCCCGGTGCGTCTCCCCTGAGCGCGGTCCGGCAGGGCGCCAGGACCGCTCCAATGAGTTCGACGGCCGTCCTACGCACCTGGTTCGCGGGAGACCGCTTTCCGGATGACGGGGATCGGCACACATCAAGCGTGGCCCGCTTGACAGGGGCCGATGGCTGGGCTTCTCTCAAGCCATCGGGGTCGGGAGGGGAGCCCAGGCATGTCCGCGATCCGACGGCTGATCCTTGCCCTGATCGTCGCCGCCGCGCTGGTGGCCGTTCCCTTCGATCCGGTGCAGGCCGCGACCCCCGCGCCCGGGGGCCCCGGCGCGCCGTCGCACTTCGGGCCGGCCCGCAAGGACTGCGTGGGCACGGCGGCCGGCCGCGCCTCCAAGGTCTGGTACACCGTCGCCGGCGGCGTCCTGTCCGACGTCTACGAGCCCACCATCGACAACACGAACGTCGAGACCATGCAGTTCGTGGTGACCGACGGCCGCACGTTCACCGAACTGCAGGCCCGCGACACCACCTACCAGGTGAGCACCGACCGCTCCGGCCTGACCTGCACCATCACCGCCACCAGCAGGAACGGCCGCTACCGGCTGACCACCACCTACCTCACCGACCCCGACAGGGACGCCGTCGTGGTGCGCACCCGGCTCCAGCCGGCCGGCCTGCGGCTGTACGTACGGCTCGACGCGAGCGTGAACGGCAACGGCGGCGGCGGCCGGCCCAACGGCGGCCCGGACAGCGGGCTGGTGGACGGCCCCACCGGCGCGCCGGTGATCAGTGACGAGAACGTCGAGACCTCCGCCCCGGCCCGCGACTACGCGGTGCCCACCCATCTGGCGCTGCGGGCCGAGCGGCGGCTGCCGCAGGCGAGCGTCGGGTACGCGGGCACCCCCAGCGACGGCGCCGCCCAGCTCGACGCCGCCCGCGCCCTCACCCCCTACACCGAGGCCGCCGCCGGCAACGTGGTCGCCACCGCCCGCCTGCCGATCGACGGGCGGGGCGAGGTGACGTTCGCGCTCGGGTTCGGGCGGACCGGCGCCGCCGCGCTGCGGGTCGCGGGCGAGGCCGCCGCCAGGCCGTTCGAGACCACTCGCGCCCGGTACGAGGCCGGCTGGGCCGCCTACGACGCCCGCCTGCGCCGCCCGCCCGGCGCGCACGCGGACCTCTACCGCCTGTCGGCCAACGTGCTGAAGGCCAGCGAGGACAAGACGTTCCCCGGCGCGGTCGTCGCGTCGCTGGCCAGCCCGTGGGGTCAGGCCGTCGGCGCGGGCGAGCTGGTCGGCGGCAAGGCGGTCTACTTCGGGTCCTACCGCGAGGTGTTCGCCCGCGACCTCTACGAGGCGTTCACCGCCTTCCTCGCCGCCCGGGACGTGGCCACGGCCAGGGACACCGCCCGTTTCCTGCTGGAACGCCAGCAACTGCCCGACGGGCGGCTGCCGCGCAACTCCCTGCTGAACGGCGCGCTGGCCCCCGACTCCGGCGGCGACCAGCTCGACGAGACCGCCTACCCGATCCTGATGGCCTACCAGTCCGGGCTCACGGGCGTGTGGGAGCATGTGCGCGCGGCGGCCGACTTCCTGGTCTCGCACGGGCCCGCGTTCGGGGTGGAGCGCTGGGAGGAGCAGTCGGGCCACTCGCCGTCCACGATCGCGGCCGAGATCGCCGGGCTGGTCGCGGCCGGTGAGCTCGCCGCCGGGCAGGGCGACCAGCGCCGGGCCCGGATCTACCGGGCCACGGCCGACCATTTCGCCCGCTCGATCAAGTCGTGGACCGTCACCACGACGGGCCCGTACGCGCCCCGCTACTTCCTGCGCCTGTCCCGCGCGGGCGACCCCGACGCGGCCGTGTCGTACAACCTCGGCAACGGCGGCCCCACCGAGGACCAGCGCCGGGTGGTGGACGCGGGCTTCCTGGAGCTCACCCGGCTCGGCATCCTGCCGGCCGACGACCCCGACGTGCTGGCCAGCCTGCCGGTCATCGACCGCGTGATCGGCCGCTCGACCGCGAGCGGCCAGGGCTGGTACCGCTACGGCTCCGACCCCCCGGGCACCGAGGACGGCTACGGCGACTGCTACGAGCCCGACCCCACGTCCTGCGTCCCGTCCGGCAGGCCCTGGCCCACCGGCAACACCGGCTCGGGCCACGTGTGGCCGGTCCTCGCGGGCGAGCGCGCGGAGCAGGCGCTCCAGACGGGCGACCCCGGCACGGCGGCCGCGCTGCTGACCGCCATGCGCCGCATGTCGTCGGGCACGGGACTGGTCCCGGAGCAGGCGTGGGAGAACCCCGACCTGGCCGCCTCCCCGTACGGCAGCGATCCGGCCACCGCCTCGATCGGGCTGCGCGACGGCGGGCCCGCGGGCTCGGCCTCCCCGCTGACGTGGGCGCAGGCGCAGGTGGTGCGGCTCATCCTCACGCTGGGCGGCACCCGCCCGGTCGAGCAGCCCGACGTCGTACGCCGCCGCTACGCCGCCCGCGGCCTGCCGCAGGCCGCCCCGCTCACCGTCACCGCCCCCGCGGACGGCACGGCGGTCACCGGTACGTCGGTCGAGGTGGCGGGCACCACGGCCCCGGGAGCGCGCGTCGACGTCGCGGCCACGCCGATCGACACCGGCGCCCCCACCCAGGTCGTCTCGGTCCGCGCCGGATCGGACGGCGCCTTCACGGCGTCGGCGCCGGTCTCGTTCGGGGAGGTCGTGCTCACCGTGACGGCCACCGGCGCCGACGGCCGCACCGCGTACGCCCGGCGCACGGTCGTCGGCGACATCGTCGGCGCCACGACCGTGCTGGACGTGGCCGACCCCGAGGGCGACGACGACGGCCCCGGCACCTACGCCTACCCGACCGCCTCTGACTTCCAGCCCGGGGCGTTCGACCTGCGCAGGTTCCAGGTGATCACCGACGCGACCACCGTCTACCTGCGGGCCGAGATCCGCGACCTCACCCCGACCTTCGGCAACCAGCTCGGCGCCCAGCTTCTCGACGTCTACGCGCAGGACCCGGCCGTGGCCACGCGCTCGACCGACCCCGCCTTCCCGCAGCGCAACTACCGCCTGGGTGACGGCTGGTCGCAGCGGGTGGAGGCGCAGGGCTTCGCCGCCCCCGTCTGGGTGACGGCGGCGGGCGCGGCGCAGGCGGGCGCCGCCGTGCGCGCGTCGGGCAGCACCCGCACGATCACGATCGCCCTGCCCAGGGCGGCGTTCGGGACGCCGGGCCCTGGCTGGCGCTTCGCCGTGGTGCTCGCCGGGCAGGACGGCTTCAGCGCCGACCAGGCCAGGGGCTTCGCGGCCACGCCGCAGCCGTACCAGTTCGGCGTCTGCGCCGCCGGCGGCACGGATCCGCTCTGCTCGGCGGATCCCGGCACCGTGCCGAAGGCGCTCGACGTGCTCGTCCCGGCCGGGCAGTCCCAGGCGGACGTGCTCAACCCGCTGCTGGGACCGGTCACCGTTCCGGCGGTGCCCGTTCCGTGACCGGCCGCAGCGTACGTCGCGCGTGGCGGCGTCAGGCGAAGCGTTCGACCGTGACGGGGATCAGGCCCTGCTCGCGGATCGCCTCCCGATGGTGGTGGAGCAGCGCGCCGAGCACGGTGACCGGACCGGCGCCGAGGCGTACGGTCACGTCCACGCACCAGGCGATGCCCGCCCCGATCCGGCGCAGCTCCCAGGTGAAGCCGTGCCCGCCGGCGCTGCCGGTCGCCTTCCCGATCACCCGGGGGTCACCGGTCGGCTCCAGCCGCAGCGCCTCCTGCGCGCCGGCCAGCCCGGCGGCCCCGAGGTCCCCGGCGAACAGGATCCGGTAGCGGCGCGGGCCCGCCGAGGCCCCGAGGTTGAGCGGCGCCGAGGCCGGCAGCGGCTGACGATCGCGGAAGAGGGCGCGCAACTCCGTCTCCTCCGGCAGATCGCCGCCGCCGAGCCGCTCGAACGTCTCGCGTGCCAGCCGCCGGCCGACCGCGTGCACCCGGCGGCGCTGCGTCGCGTCCGACCGGATCAAGCGGCTCACTCCCGGACAGGTGGCCCAGACACCCGTCTCCGATCTCCACTCAGCGCTGTCGATCCCGGCCGCGGTGTAGTCGTCGCACAGGACGAACTCCTCCACCAGAAGGCCCATCGGCGACGCTTCGTCCGCCGCGGCGGAGATCATGTAGTAGTCCACCCGCCCCATGATGACCAGGGCGGATGCCCCGGGCAAGCTCACACGCGGCGGCTCTCCGGCGGGCCGAGATAGCTGGACAGCAGCCCGCCGGTGTCCACCACGATCCGCTGCAGCACGACGGTCGGGTCCACCATCCAGAACTTGAGCACGTGGGTGCCCGGCGTGGTGATCGTGTGCGTGGTCGTGGTCACGTTGACGTTCTCGGAGGTGTTGCGCTCCCATTGCCGGTTCATCGTCGTGTCGTTGGCTCCGGTGACGGCGGTGACGTTCACCGTCTGGGGCGGCTGGTCGTCGATGGAGACGGCGTAGCTGAGCCCGTCGGACGGCAACACGTTGTTCCTGGGCGACAACAGCGCCGACACCTGCACCGGGCCGGTGGTGTACAGCGTCATCGTGTAGTCGAGGCGCGGGCCGCCGCCACCGGGGGTCCGGCGGGCGGATGTCACCGGGAGCGGTGTCACGCCGTCGGTCGTCTTGCCGAGGTCGGGGATCACCCGCCAGGAGCCGACGGCCGCGCTGTAGTGGCCGGCCTCGATCGCGACGTGCCCGCCGGCCTCGACGAAGCCCTTGGGGCGCCCGGCCGGATTGTCGATCACGGCCGTCACGGTCACCTGGGCGCCCGCGCCCGAGACCGTGATGGGCACCTCGGTCCGGCCCTTCGGCGCGCGGGAGAAGTCCACCCGCACGGCGGCCCGCACCTGGTCGGTGACCGTGCCCGACCTCGGGGTCACGGTGACCCAGGGCCGGCCGGCCGTGATCGTGTAGCCGAACGGGGTGGTGCCGCGGTTGAACACCTCGACGTACTGCTGCGGATAGTTCTGGTACGGGCTGAACGCCGGCAACACGGCCGGGCCCGCCGCGTCCGGCCACCACTGGGCGGAGCCGTCGACGGCCACGCCCAGCCCGGCCGCGGCCGGCACCTGGGTGCGGACGAGGTGCGGGTAGAAGGCGTCGGGCAGGGCCACGTTGTCCTTCTCCGGCTGCTGCCAGGGCGCGTTCGGGCCGTAGCGCTCGACGTCGCCATAGCCGATCTTGGGCTGGAGCTGCCAGTCCTTCCACTTGCCGCCGGCCAGCTCGCCGTAGTGGGCGTTGAGCGCCTGGTCCTCCTCGAACCTGGCCTGGGCCTCGTCCGCCTGCGCGTTCGCGGCGGCGCGGCCCTGCCGGGCGTAGAGGCGGTTGGTGAACTGGGCCCGGCGCAGGGCGTACAGGTTGGCGGTGGCCCGCACCTGGTAGTAGACGAGCTGGTAGTAGGCGTCGTCGTACGAGGCCGGTAGCTTTTTACGGATATTTCCGGCTTTGTCGGCTAGCTGCTGCCACTGCGCGACGACCCGGTCCATCTCCCGGTAACTGGTCAGGCTGAACGGCGTGTCCTGGTCGTCGTAGGTCACCTTGGTCGGATCGGCGGGGTCGGTGGTGATGCGGCGGTTCAGCAGCTCGGGCTTGCGGCGGGCCTGGAGCCGGCCGTACTCGTGCAGGACCGAGGCGATCTCGGCGGCCCGCTCGGGCCCGAAGTTCTGCGCCGCGTACGCGCGCTCCCAGTCGTCCAGCTTCTCGATCGGCAGCCGGTCGGGATCCCAGGCGTAGTCGAGGAAGAACTGCAGCGGCAGCTCCTCGTTCTTCATGTCGCCCACGTTGACCACCCAGAGCCGGTCCACGCCGTAGGTGTAGGCGAGGTCGAGCTGCTCCCACGTGTTCGCCAGGTTGACCGTGTCGGCCCACTTGTAGTTGCGGCCGCCGCCGACGTAGTCGAAGTGGTAGTACATCCCGTAGCCGCCCGCCCGCGGCGGCAGCGACTGGTCGGGCAGCTTGCGCAGGTTGCCCCAGTTGTCGTCGCAGAAGACGACCGTCACGTCGTCCGGCGGGCGCAGCCCCTGGTCCCAGTAGCGCTGCACCTCCTTGTACAGGGTCTGCACCTGCGGGATGCTCTCGACGGCCTCGCCGCTCTCCTGCGCCAGGATCTCGCGCTGGCTCGCCAGGATGCTCCGCATCAGCTCGATGCCGTCGCCGTCCGGCAGGCTCACGTCGCCGTTGCCGCGCATGCCCAGCGTGACGACGCCCTCGAAGTCCTGCTCGCGCATGCGCCTGATGCCGTCGGCCCAGTATTTCTTGATGGCCTCGCCGTTGCGGCGGAAGCTCCACTCGCCGGTCCCGCCGTAGGGGTCGTGGCCGGGGGTGACGATCTCGCCCCGGGCATCGCGTACGGCGGCCACGGCGTGCCGGTTCCACTCCTCGATGCCGCGCATCATGGGAGCCTCGTGCGAGGTGCCCATGACCACGCCGTACTGGGTGGCCACCCGGTGGTTGGCCGGGTCGTCCTCGGCGAAGGCCCGGCCCCAGACCGCCGGCCACAGGTAGTTGGCCTTGAGCCGGAGTACGGCCTCGAAGACCTTGGCGTAGAGCTTGCTGTTGAACCCGCCCGGATAGCCCTCGGCCAGCCCAGGGCCGAAGAAGCGGGGGCCCCAGGTGCCCAGGTCGGGGTTCTCGTCGTTGATGAAGAAGCCCCGGTACTTCACCTTCGGCGTGCCCTGGGTGTGGCGGCCGGGCAGCACGTAGAGGGCGTTCTGGTGGCGGGCGGGCACGTCGTCCCACCAGTGCCACGGCGAGACGCCGATCTCCTTGGAGACGTCGTACGCGCCGAAGATCGTGCCCCGCTGGTCGCTGCCCGCGATCACGAACGCGCGCCGCACCCCGGGCACGGGGTTCTGCACCACCTGCTCCAGCGAGGTCTCCCACTTGCCCGCGATGCCCGACACGTCGAGCTTGCCGGCGCTGATCAGGCCGTCGATGAGCGGGCTGCGGCCGATGGTGCCGACCAGCACCACGTCGTCCTGCCGGGGGATCACGTCCCGCGAGACCACGGGCCGCACGCCGGTGACGCGTTCGACGTCGGCCCGCAGGTCGTCCACCACACGGACGACGCCGGCGTGGTCGCCCGCATTGACCACGATCGGCGCCGCCCGGCCGGCGGCCACGAGGGGGAACCGCCCCGGGCCGCCGGAGCTGGAGACGTACGTGCCGGGCCCGGGGGCCTTGCCGCTCTGGGCGACGGCCGGTGGGGAGACGGTGGTCGCGGCGGCCAGCACCGCGACGGAGAGCAGGAGCCTGGCGATCCTCGGCATGGCAGGTCCTCGGGCCTATGAAACTTTCGGAATGGGGGGGAAAATTTCGGTGCGGAGATCAAGCGGATGTTAAACCGCGCGCACCGGCCGGTCAATGCGCCGCGCGCATGGGCGTGCCCAATGGGGGCAGAAGCCCTGCGAATCTTTGACACGCGGTCTACTGTGAAATGTGCCTAAGTGTCAGGCGCGGGAGGCGTCGAGGATGCGGAACGCCCGGACCAGCACGACAGTCGCCGGCCTCGTCATGGCCGGGCTCCTGGCAGCCGGATGCAGCTCGGGCGGTGGCGGCGGCTCGGCGGCGCCGGGTGCGCCGCAGCAGGGCCCGGTCGCCAAGTTGTCGATCACCCCCGCCAACGGGACGAAGAAGGTGCCCCCGGACACCGGGATCAGCGTCAAGGCCAGCGACGGCAAGGTCACCCGGGTCGCGGTCGCCGACGCCAAGGGCCGCCAGGTGAGCGGCGGTGTGGCCGCCGACGGGACGTGGCGTCCCCGGTGGCCGCTGCGGCCCTCGACGGCGTACACGGTGAGCGCCCAGGCGACCGGCACGGACGGCAAGCCCGTCGCGGGGAACGCGACGTTCACCACGCTCAAGCCGAAGCGGGTGCTGAGCAGCGGCATGTCGCCGCTGAACGGGGAGAAGGTCGGCGTCGGGATGCCCGTCCAGCTCCTGCTCTCCCAGCCCGTGCCGGCCAAGCGCGACCGGGCCGTGGTTGAGCGGTCGCTGGTCGTGCGGATGTCCCAGCCGGTCGAGGGCGCCTGGAGCTGGGTGAGCGACCGGGAGGTGCAGTTCAGGCCGCGTGAATACTGGCCGCCGGGGGAGAAGGTCACGGTCGTCGCGCACCTGGCGGGCCTGCGCGCCGGGCAGAACCTGTGGGGCACCAAGGACCGCAGCCTGTCCTTCACCGTCGGCCCCGAGCACATCACCAAGGTCAGCGGCGCGAGCCACCAGGCGGTCGTGCGCGCGGACGGCGAGGTCGTCAAGACCATCCCGGTCAGCCTGGGCAAGCCCGGCGACGACAGCTACTCCGGCGTCATGATCGCCCAGGAGAAGGCCGCGGACATCGTCATGGACTCGGCGACCATCGGCGAGCCCGGTGAATACCGCATCCGCACCAAGTGGAACGTCAGGATGACCTACAGCGGCACCTTCTTCCACGCCGCGCCCTGGTCGACCAGCGCGCAGGGCAGCCGCAACGTCAGCCACGGCTGCGTGAACGCCAGCCCCGACAACGCCCGCTGGTTCTACGAGTTCACCCAGCGGGGCGACATCATCGAGGTCACCGGCACCTCCAGGAAGCTCCCGTTCGGCAGCGGGCCCACGCCGTGGGCGAAGTCGTGGGAGGACTGGCTGGCCGGCAGCGCGCTGGGCAAGCCGATCAACGGGTGAGCCGCCTCGCGTCCAACGGCGCGCCCCAGCGGCGCGCCGGGGAAGGAGCGGTGGTCTCCCATGCCCCTTGACGGATCGGGACGCGGGCTCGTCCGGCTGCCCGCCGTCCTGTTATGGCTGCTGGTGTTCCTGCTGAACGTGCACGAGTTCCTGCTGGCCTTCTAGCTCTGGCTGGGGCAGCCCGCCAGGCCGGGCACCGGCCGGGCGGCACGGACGTGCTCCTGCGAGATGTAGCCCCAGCCCCGGCCGATCAGCCTCTCGTCGGCCACCGTGCGGTACCAGTAGACCTCCCCCTGCCTGACCACGCAGAGGAGCACGTTGCGCGGCCCGCTCGGGCGCAGCCATCCGACCTGTGCCGTCGCGGTGCTCGGGCCCTGGTACACCGGCGCCCTGGAGGTCTCGCAGACGTAGCCCTCCCAATAGGTCATCTCCAGCTCCGGATCCTGGACCGGCGCCGACTTGATGTAGCGCCCCGGGTTGTCCTTCAGGCACACCCCTTCGCCCAAGCCGGCGGTCTTGGCCGGAGCGGCCGCGCCGGTGGTCGCGGGCGTGACGGCCGCGCCGGGGGCTTTCGGGAGGAGGATGAGACCGGCGGTCACGATGACCGCGGTGCCCGAGGTGATCCCCACCAGCACCCGCTCGCGGGCCCACCGCGACGGACCGGCCACCAGCAACGACGCGTGGGCCACGAGCAGCACCGCCACCACGGCCCACGCCCACGGGTTGCCGGTGTTGCTGGTCGCCAGGTTGACGGCCACGCCGGTCACGGCGGGCAGGAGCACGCTGGCCGCGATCTTCAGCGCCCGCCCGCCCGGGGGTTTCCCGCCCGCCAGCACCCGGTCCCAGGCCGCCCGCCACCGGGCCTGCTCCGCGGCGATCTCCTTCTCGGAGCGGTCGCGCAGCAGCAGGCAGGCACGCACGATCAGCTCGGCGGCCCGGCGGTCGGGCACCGCCTGCCGCCGCTCGCCCAGCACCTCGTGGATCTTCGCGGCGGTGAGCCCCGGCACCGCCAGGGCCAGCTCCGCGTCGTCGCGGGCCCCGGACCAGATCCGCAACGTCCGCAGGTGCGCCACATAGTCGTCCCAGGTCCTGACGTCGTCCGGACGAGGGGGGAAAAGAAGCGCGCCGTCCTGGGTCACTGGTCACCTGTCAAGGAAGTCGTCACACCATGTACGCGCACGATTACAGCAGGCGAACGCGCGGCTCGCCACCTGATTTCGACGAGAGCCAGATCATCGGAGGTGTGCTCGTCCGGACCAGGTTGATCCTGGTCCGCAACCCCGGCAAACTCCTCAGGTGACGGCATAGGGGAAACTTTCATCGGATGACACGCGCCCCTCGTCTGAAGGAGCTAGGAGCAGGCATGCAGATCGTACGGTTCACCAGCCCCCTGACCGGTGCGGACGCGGTCGGAATCGACGACGGCGAGCAGGTGACGGAGCTGACCGGGATCACCACCGTGGGCGAGCTGCTCCGGCTGCCCGCCGCCGAGCTGCGCGAGCGGTGCGCGGCGGCGGACGGCGCCCGCCACCCGTCGGGGAGCGTGCGCCCGCTGGCCCCGGTGGACGGGCGGATGGAGGTGTGGGCGGCCGGTGTCACCTACCGCCGCTCCCGCGAGGCCCGGGTGATCGAGAGCGAGCGGGCCGCCGACGTCTACGAGCTCGTCTACGACGCCGAGCGCCCCGAGTTGTTCTTCAAGTCGGTGGCGTGGAAGGTCACCGGGGACGGCGGGCGCGTCGCGGTGCGCGCGGACTCGGAGATCGACGTGCCGGAGCCCGAGCTGGGGCTGGTGCTGAACGCCTCAGGCGAGATCGTCGGCTACACCGTGGTCGACGACGTGAGCTCGCGCACCATCGAGGGCGTCAACCCGCTCTACCTGCCGCAGGCCAAGATCTATCTGGGCGCGTGCGCGGTGGGGCCGGCGATCCGGCCGGCCTGGGAGGTCGCCGACCCGTACGCGCTGGACATCGCGCTCACCATCGCCAGGGCGGGCGAGACGGTGTGGGACGGCAAGGCGTCCACGTCGGGGCTGCACCGGCGGCTGGACGAGCTGGCCGGCTACCTGTTCAGGGCCGACGCCTTCCCCGACGGCGCGGTGCTGGCCACCGGCACCAGCCTGGTCCCCGACCTGCCGTTCACGCTCCGGGACGGGGACACGGTGACGATCACCATCGCGGAGATCGGCACCCTGACGACCACCGTCGTCAAGGGCCTGGCCGCCATGCGGTCAGCGGGCCTCGGCGACCAGTGACAGGGGCAGGTCGCCGCAGGGACGCACCGCGAAGCCCGTCTCGCCGCGGAAGAGGGAGCCGCCGAGCCACTTGGCCGTGTTCGACGCCACGATGCGCCCGGCCGCGTTGATGACGAACGCCGGCGCGGGGATGCCGCGCAGCGCCGGCACGACCGCGCCCTCGAACCGCCGCACGAGCACGTCGGCCGCCGCCACCCCGATGAACCCGCCCTCGACCGTCACCGGGACCGCCAGGGTGAGGCTGTACTCGTCGGTGCACAGATAGTCCACGTACGGCCCGCAGACCGTGCGCTCGGCGCCCTCTTGCGGCCCGGTGTACCAGCCCCAGTGCGTGTAGTCGTAGAACGCGCTGCTGGCCGGGTCGAGATCGCGCAGCAACTGGACGGGGCCGCCGGGCGGGTCGTCCTGCCACCACTCCAGATACCACGGCGCGTCGGCCAGCAGCCCGGGGGCGGCGATGAACCCGATGCCCGCGACGAGGCCGCCGAGATGGCCGAACAACGCGGGCCGCAGCGCCGCGAGATCGGCCGTGGCCAGCGTGCGGCGGCCGGCGGCGAGGGCGGCGGTGCGGTCGCGGACGTCGTACAGCAGGGTGAAGACGCTTTCCAGGGCGTCGCGGATCCGCGTGACGGCCAGGTCCGCGGCCTCCTGCCCGGACGTGAGGCTGCCGGACTGGGGCATCGTCCACCTCCGATCCGCGCCGCGGTCAGGGGTCCGTCAGCCCCAGCCGCAGCTCGATCAGCCGTCCCATCGCATCGAGCACATGCCGCTCGGCCAGGTCGCGCGCCTGCTCGGGGTCACCGCGGACGATGGCCTCGGCGATGGCGCGGTGCTGAGCCGTCGCCTCATCGTGCCTGCCCGGCTCGTCGGAAGGAAGCCACAACAGCGGCCCGATGTCGGCCTGTAACCGGATCTCCTCCTGAGTGAGTCGTGCCGACTGCGACGCGGCGGCGACCTCGACGTGGAAGCGGCCGTCCAGCCGGCGGCGGGCCGCCGTCGAGCCGGCGCGGGCCATGTCGTCCAGCGACCGCCACAGCGGCGCGACGTCGCCCGGCAGTGCCCGCCGCGCCGCCAGCCGGGCCGCGGCCCCCGCGACGGCCGCGTAGTGGTCGCCCAGGTCCCGCAGCTCGTCCACGGTGAACGCGCGCAGCCGCCCGCCGATCTCCGGCGGCTCCTGGGGCGTGCGGACGAAGCTGCCGCCGCCCCGGCCGCGCCGCGTCTCGACCAGGCCGCGCTGGCGCAGGGCCATGAGCGCCTCCCGCAGCGTGACCGTGGAGACGCCGAGCAGCGCGGCCAGCTCGGCCTCGCTGGGCAGTTGCTCCCCGTCGGCCAGCAGCCCCAGGGCGATGGCGTCGGCCAGGCGGCGCACCACGGCGTCCACCAGGCCCCTGCCGCCGACAGGCGCGAACACGGCCAGGTGGGACCCACTCGCCACCATCGCGCCCCACCTCTCCCCGTTAACGACATTGATACAGGAACCACTCTTGTCGTGAAACATTTGAAATCATATGTTTTCGGTTATGTCAGAGAGCGCGGCGGCCGTCGGGTTACGCGGGCTGCGTAAGGAGTTCGGGCCGGTCAAGGCCGTGGACGGCGTCGACCTCGACGTACGCGACGGTGAGTTCTTCGCCATGCTGGGGCCGTCGGGCTCGGGCAAGACCACGGTGCTGCGCATGATCGCCGGATTCGAGACCCCGACCGGGGGCCGCGTCGAGCTGGACGGCAGGGACGTGACGCGCCTGGCCCCGTTCGAGCGTGACGTCAACACCGTCTTCCAGGACTACGCGCTGTTCCCGCACATGAACGTGCTCGCCAACGTGGAGTACGGCCTGCGCGTCAAACGGGTCGGCCGGGCCGAGCGGCGGGATCGGGCGCTGGCCGCGCTGCGCTCGGTCCGGCTGGAGGGCTTCGGGAGCAGGCGCCCCGGGCAGCTCTCGGGCGGTCAGCGGCAGCGGGTGGCGCTGGCCCGCGCCCTGGTCAACCGGCCGCGGGTGCTGCTGCTCGACGAGCCGCTCGGCGCGCTCGACCTGAAGCTGCGCGAGGAGATGCAGGTCGAGCTCAAGGAGTTGCAGCGTGAGGTCGGCATCACGTTCCTGTTCGTCACGCACGACCAGGAGGAGGCGCTGACGATGAGCGATCGCGTCGCGGTCTTCGACCGGGGCCGGATCGAGCAGGTCGGCACGCCCGCCGAGGTGTACGAACGCCCCGCGACCGCGTTCGTGGCCGGCTTCGTCGGCACGTCCAACCTCATCGCCGGGACCGCCGCCGAGAAGATCCTCGGCCGGGCCGGCACCTTCAGCGTCCGGCCCGAGAAGCTGCGCGTGCTGCTCGACGACGCCGACGGCTCCCGCGACGGCGACGGTTTCGGCTCTCGCGACGGCTCCGGGGGCGGTGCGCAGGGCGAGCACGCCGCCACCGGGACGGTCGCGGAGGTCGTGTACGCGGGCGCGGCCACCAGGTTCGTCGTCGACCTCGACGCCGGCGGGCGGCTGATCGCCCTCCAGCAGAACCTCCAGGTCTCCTCCATGGACGTGTTGCGGCTCAGAGGCGCCCGCGTCCGGCTGGTGTGGCAGCGGCGGCACGAGTTCGAGATCACCACTGGCTAAGGAGAGCACATGCGACCGAGCTCAGCGATCACGGCGGCGGCCCTCGCGCTCGTCACCGCCTGCGGCGGCGGCGCCACCACGGGCGGCGCGCCCCCGCCGGGCCAGAGCGGCTTCACCCCACCCAAGATCGACGCCCTCCAGAGCCTCGGCACGGGGGAGGGCGAGGTCAACCTCGTCGCCTGGGCCGGATACGTCGAGGACGGGAGCAACGATCCCAAGGTCGACTGGGTCACCCCGTTCGAGCAGGAGACCGGCTGCCAGGTGAACACCAAGGTGGCCGGCACCTCCGACGAGATGGTCAACCTCATGCGGACCGGCCAGTACGACGCGGTCTCGGCCTCCGGCGACGCCTCCCTGCGCCTGATCGCGGCGGGCACGGTCGCGCCGGTCAACACGAGCCTGATCCCCAACTACACCGACGTGTTCGACGGCCTGAAGAGCAAGCCGTGGAACTCGGTGAACGGCGTCAGCTACGGCGTCCCCCACGGCCGCGGCGCCAACCTGCTGATGTGGCGCACCGACACCGTCAAGCCCGCCCCCGACTCGTGGAGCGTGGTCTTCGACCCGGCCTCGCCGTACAAGGGCAAGGTCACGGCCTACGACTCGCCCATCTACCTCGCCGACGCCGCGGTCTACCTGATGGCGACCAAGCCGGAGCTCGGCATCAAGAATCCGTACGCGCTGGACGACAAGCAGTTCCAGGCCGCCGTCGACCTGCTCAAGCAGCAGAAGCAGATCATCGGCGAGTACTGGTCGGACTACACCAAGGAGATCCAGTCCTTCAAGAGCGGCGACTCGGTCGTCGGCACCACCTGGCAGGTCATCGTCAACGTGGCGCTGGGGGAGAAGGCGCCGGTGCAGGCCACGCTGCCGAAGGAAGGCGCGACGGGCTGGTCGGACACCTGGATGGTGGCGGCCAAGGCGGCGCATCCGAACTGCGCGTACAAGTGGCTCGACTGGATCATCTCGCCGACGGCGAACGCCCAGGTGGCGGAGTACTTCGGTGAGGCCCCGTCGAACGCCAAGGCGTGCGCGGAGACCGCCGACCCCAAGCACTGCGACACCTTCCACGCCACCGACGAGGCGTACTACTCCAAGGTCTTCTACTGGACCACGCCCATCGCCCAGTGTCTCGACGGCCGCACGAACGTGACGTGCAAGGACTACGCCGCGTGGACCCGGGCCTGGACGGAGATCAAGGGGTGAGACGGGCTCTGGCCGCCTTCCTGCACCGCAGGGCGGGGGTACGGCTCTCCCTGCTGCTGTCGGCGCCCCTGCTCTGGCTCGGCCTGGCCTACCTGGGGGCGCTGGCGGCGCTCTTCGTCACCGCCTTCTACACCACCGACACCTTCACCGGCGAGCTCGTCACCACCTTGACCTGGCAGAACTTCCAGGACCTGGCGACGATGGAGGTCTACCGCACGATCGCGCTGCGCTCGATCGGCGTGGCGGTCGCGGTGACGCTGATCGACCTGGTGGTGGCCTTCCCGATGGCGTTCGCGATGGCCAAGCTGGCCTCGCCGCGCGGCCGGCGCTGGCTGGTGATCGCGGTGCTGACGCCGCTGTGGGCCAGCTACCTGGTCAAGGCGTACGCGTGGCGGGTCATGTTGTCGTCGGGCGGGCTGCTGGGCTGGGGGTTCGGGGTGTGGGCGACGATCCTGACACTGTCCTACCTGTGGCTGCCCTACATGATCCTGCCGATCTACGCGGGGCTCGAACGGCTGCCGAACTCGCTGCTGGAGGCCGCGGGCGACCTCGGGGCGCGGGCGGGGCGGGTGTTCAGGACGGTCGTGTGGCCGCTGGCGTTCCCGGCGGTGGTGGCGGGGTCGATCTTCACGTTCTCGTTGTCGCTGGGCGACTACATCGCGGTCAAGATCGTCGGCGGGCGGAGCCAGCTCATCGGCAACGTCGTCTACGACAACATCGGGGCGGCCGGCAACCTGCCGTTCGCGGCGGCGGTGGCGACCGTGCCCGTCGTGATCATGCTGCTGTACCTCGCGGCGGTGCGCCGTACCGGAGCCCTGGAGAACCTGTGAACCTGTCGCGCACGGCCCGGCTGCTGTTCCGCCTCGCGCTCGCGGCGGGACTGGGCGTGATCTACGTGCCGCTCGTCGTGGTGCTGCTCAACTCCTTCAACGCCGACCGCACCTTCGGCTGGCCACCCCCGGGGCTGACCACGCGCTGGTGGGGCGCGGCGTGGAACTCGTCGGGGGTGCGCGAGGCCCTGTGGACGTCGGTCCAGGCCGGGCTGGGGGCCACGGTCATCGCGCTCGTGCTCGGCACGATGGCGGCCTTCGCGGTCTCGCGCTACCGCTTCTTCGGGCGCGACACGGTCTCCCTGGTGATCATCCTGCCCATCGCGCTGCCCGGCATCGTGACCGGGATCGCGCTCAACAACGCCTTCCGGGCGGCCCTGGAGCCGTTCGGGGTCGGGCTCGGGCTGTTCACGGTGGTGGTCGGGCACGCCACGTTCTGCGTGGTGACCGTCTACAACAACGTGCTGGCCCGGCTGCGGCGCATGGGCGGCTCGCTGGAGGAGGCCTCGGCCGACCTCGGGGCGGACCCGTTCACCACGTTCCGGCTGGTGACGTTCCCGATGATGCGGTCGGCGCTGCTGGCGGGCGGGCTGCTGGCGTTCGCGTTGTCGTTCGACGAGATCATCGTGACGACCTTCACGGCGGGGGCCGGCGTGCGGACCCTGCCGATCTGGATCTTCGAGAACCTCTTCCGGCCCAACCAGGCGCCGGTGGTCAACGTGGTGGCGGCGGCGCTGATCCTGGCCTCGGTGGTGCCCATCTACCTGGCCCAGCGGCTGTCGTCGGACGTGGGCGCACACTGACCCGGGGGCCGTCCCCGAGGCGTAGTGCCCGCATCAGGGTGACACCATCCGTCCCCCCACCCCCCAGGAAGTGTCACGTGCTCCGTCGCTACCGTTTAGGCGTTCCCGCCTTCTTTGTCACAGCCGTCTACCTTGCCGCACTGGCCGTCGGCGTCGTGGTCGCGCCGGCCGCTGGCCGGGCCGCCGCCGGAGCAGGACCGGGCCACGCGGCGGTTGCGCGTGGCGTTGTACGTCGCGGCGGCGGTGACCCTGCTCAACCCCTTCCTGCTGGCCGGCCCGTTCCGCCCACGACCTCGCCGCTCCCCGAACCGTCCCGGCCCCCTCCATGCTTCCGGTCCCTGCCGGCCATCTCGACCGGCAGGGACCTTTCTGGGGACGTCAGAACTCGTCGTTCAGGACGCCGCGCTTGAAGGCGTCCCACTCGCTCGCGGTGAACACCAGGACGGGTCCCTCCGGGTCCTTGCTGTCCCTGACCGCGCGGCGGCCCTTGGTCAGCTCAGCTACGGCGACGCAGTCATTGCTGTCGCCGGAGAACGATGACGTCGTGAAGGTGGCCGCCTTGATTTCCTTGCTCAGTCCCAGTTCCATGCTTGCCCCAACCTTTCTTCTATCCTTCTCAGCGAACGGCTCGCTGGAAGCGCCTCGTCTCGCGCGGTCTCGTATCTAAGCCTTAGAAGTTCGACGTCTGCGGGGTCCTCACAGAGCTGGCCGCGTAGGGGGGAGTCCACGTAGGCGGCATCAGGCAGGCCGTTCGCCTGCGCGATCGTCCATCCGCCGGGCAATCCGGACGTTGACATGGCACTGTACGGAATTATCTGGATCGTGGCCCAAGGGCGCTGGCCTATCTCCACGAGGTGTTCAAGCTGCGAGCGGGTAATTTCTACACTTCCAATCGGACGGTACAGGATACTTTCGTCCAAAATTGCCCACAGTCGTGGCGGATTCTCGACGCGAAAAATCTTTTGCCGATCCATCCGCGCCTTAACGGCTTCGCACACCTGCCCTTCGGTAACGCCCGGCTTCCCCCGGATGATCGCCTCCGCGTAGCCGGGGATCTGGAGCAGACCAGGAACGAACGTGGACTGCCACGTCCGTAGTTTGCTGGCACGCTGTTCGACGGCCAGCCACGGGACGAAAGACTTGAAGAGCGACGCGCGCCTGCCCACAGGCAGTCTCTCGACGAGTTGGCCGGGCTCCAGGCCCATGACCTCCTCCAATCGGCTGGCCATCGCTTCGCTGACGCTTCTGGTGCCCTTTTCGTACGCGCCGACGCTGGGTCGCGAAACATTGACCTTCGCAGCGAGTTGTTCGAGCGTCAGCCCCGCTTCCTTGCGGCGTTTGCGCAATTCGTAGCCAAATGCCGCTTCTGGACTTGCGGTCGGATCAATCTCCTTTTCATTCACAGGTCCCCCTCCGACGGAATGGCACAGGCAAACACGCGAGTGCACATTGGAAATGTAACGAACGAGCCTTTGTAGCTTCCACCGAATCTACCTGGCGGATGGCACTGTTAACAATGGCACATGCGGATAGTCAAATGTGACGCTCCGCGTGAGGCGATTCGTGTGCCATCCGAATGCATTACAAGCGCGACAAGTAAGGTCGGGTGATCGCATGTCAGCGGAAATCGGATCACTGGCGATGCCGGGCGTAGTCGCATGGAGAAGTACGGTGCTGCCGCGCAGCGGCAAGACGCCAGGGCAGGCGCGACAAGCGATCAAGCTCTGGCTGGCCGATGAGCACGCGACCGTCAGGTCCGACGCCCTGCTGGTGATCTCTGAACTGGTGACCAACGTGATCCAGCATGTCCCGGGTGGGCCACGACGCGATTGGGTGAACGTGCGCGTGGGCCTGGGCCATGACTTCTTGCGCCTGGCGGTGATCGATCCCGGCAACTCCAGCCAAGCGCCTGCCTTCGTCCCGCTCCAGGCCGATGCGACAGCGGAATCAGGCCGGGGCCTCGCCATCGTGGCGGGCCTGGCCGTTCGTTGCGGCACGGAGGTCATCGAACGCGGCCGTCGCCTTGTATGGGCCGATCTGGTGAACGGCGACGCCGGAGAATGATGGCAATTCCGGGCTATCTGTCTGTGGGGGTGGTGCGGCGGGTAGTTCGACGGTGATGCGGAGCCCTCCGGCAGGGCGGGGGGTGATGGTGAGTCTTCCGTCGTGTGCCTGGGCGATGCTTTTGACGATGGCCAGGCCGAGGCCGACGCCCGCATGGTCGTCGCGTACACGTTCGGTGCCGCGTTGGAAGGGCTCGGTGAGGGTGGGGACCAGCCGTGGTGAGAGCTTCTTGCCGGTGTTCTCGACAGTGAGCACGACGGACCCGGGGTGAACGGTGGTGCTCACCCAGACCGCCCCCTGGGCGGGCAGGTTGTGCACGATCGCGTTGTGCACGAGGTTCGTGGTCATCTGCAGCAGGAGCGCCGGCGATCCGATGATCAGGGCGATGTCGCCGGAGGTCTCCAGGGCGATCCCACGTCGCTCGGCGAGGGGGAGCAACGTTTCGGTGGCTTCTTCCACGACCAGGGACAGGTCGACATACCCGCGGGTGAAGGACCTCTGGTCGGCGCGGCTGAGCAGGAGCAGCGCCTCGGTGAGGTCGATCGCCCGGGTGTTGACGGCGTAGAGGCGTTCGACGAGTTCGCCGGTGTCCCGGTTCGGATCGTTGCGGGCCACGTCGAGCAGTGTCTGCGAGATCGCCAGCGGGGTACGTAACTCGTGCGAGGCGTTGGCCGCGAATCTCTGCTGTTCGGCGACGTGGGCTTCGAGCCGGGTGAGCATCGTGTCGAAGACGTCGGCGAGTTCGCGGAACTCGTCTTCGCGGCCTTCCAGCCGGATCCGGTGGGAGAGCGATCCGTTCGCGGCCATCCGGGTGGCCTGGGTGATGCGCGTCAGGGGCGCGAGCATGCTGCCGGCGAGGATCCATCCTCCCAGGAGGCCGAACATCAGCAGGAAGGCCAGCACTGCGGCCGCCGCCGGGAGGAAGGCGCGCAGGAGGTCGGAGCGGTTGGGGATGAACCTGCGGGTGGAGAGCACACCGTCGGGCACGTAACGCAGCAGGAACACCCACACGACCGCGAGCAGCAGGGCGCCTGCGAGCATGACGAACCCCGCGTAGCTGAGGGTGAGTTTGAGGCGGACGCTCAAGCCGGGCGCCCTATCCACGGTCATCGCCTTCACGTCCGGTGCCGATGCGATACCCGACGCCGGGCACCGTGGCGATGAGCCAGGGTTCGCCGAGCCGTTTGCGCAGTGCCGAGACCGTGATGCGCACGGCGTTGGTGAGCGGGTCCGCGTTCTCGTCCCAGGCCCGTTCCAGCAGTTCTTCGGCGCTGACGACACCGCCTTCGGCGGCGACGAGAACTTCGAGCACGGCGAACTGCTTCCTGGTCAGCGCGACGTAGCGGCCGTCACGGAAGACCTCGCGGCGGAACGGGTTCAGCCGCAGACCCGCGATCTCCCGCACCGGCGGCCTGTTGTGGGCGCGCCTGCGATCGAGTGCTCTGAGCCTGAGCACGAGTTCCTGGAGTTCGAACGGCTTCGTGAGGTAGTCGTCGGCGCCGAGCTCGAACCCGGAGGCCTTGTCGTTGAGCCGGTCGGCAGCGGTGAGCATGAGGATCGGCATGCCGCTGCCGGAGGCGACGATGCCTTCGGCGATCTCGTCGCCGGAGGGGCCGGGGATGTCGCGGTCGAGGACGGCGATGTCGTAGGCGTTGACGCTCAGCAGTTGCAGAGCGGTGTCACCGTCACCGGCGATGTCTGCCGCTATCGCTGCCAGGCGCAGCCCATCGCGGATGGCTTCTGCCAGATACGGCTCGTCCTCGACGATCAGCACACGCATGCTTCGACGCTACGAGCCGGAGCATATCGTCGGCATATCGAAAACCTCATACGGGCCGGCAACACGCCGCTGCCTTCACTGGAGGCATGACTCACCGGGCACCAGCACGAGCAGCGACCCGCCGGACTCCCCGGCTCGCGATCGTCGCCCTGGCGGTCGTCATCACGGCGTTCATCGCAGCCGTCGGCTATCAGTCGGTATCGGCTGTGTTACCCAGCAACGCCGGCGAGGCTGACGGCGCCGTCCCCGACGGCGTGACGGTCTTCGATGAAGATATTCCGGCTGTGGCCAACCTGGATCCCGATTTGCTCAAGGCCCTCCGCCGAGCCGCGGCGGATGCCGCGGACGACGGCGTCCAGTTCCAGGTCAACAGCGGATGGCGGTCACCGGAGTATCAGGAGCGGTTGCGCCGCGAAGCGATCGCCGAGTACGGCTCCGAAGCCGAGGCCGCGCGATGGGTGGCCACCGCGGAGACCTCCCGTCACGTCTCGGGAGAAGCGATCGACATCGGACTCCTCGATGCCACGGCGTGGCTGTCCGAGCACGGCGCCGATTACGGGCTGTGCCAGATCTACGGCAACGAACCTTGGCACTACGAACTGCGCCCCGAAGCTGTCGACCACGGCTGCCCGCCCCCGTACGCCGATCCCACGCACGACCCGAGAATGCAGCAGTGACCAGGCGCCCAATTCGGGGAGGTGGCAGAATGTGACCATGCGGCCACCCCGAGCGAGATCCTTCAACACCGCCGGCCCCTGCGGCCCGCAGCACCACTACATGCTGCCCCCCACACG
>NZ_JBSFVA010000018.1:0-214458 GCF_053592075.1 Nonomuraea sp. NPDC002799 | reverse complement strand
CTTTACGAAGCGGCCGCCCTCATGCGCGGTCAGTTGCGGAACCGCGACCGTGATCACGCGCTGTCACGGCATCACGATCTTTGTGCCAGAGCCGTAAAAGTCCCCACAGGTGGCCAGTTCGAGGTCACCACTGATGGCCGGGTTAGGTCCCCATTTCTCCTTCGTGCTGTTCGCGTGTCGTGAGGAGGGGTGTGCCCTGAGCGGTGATCGTGACGGTGTCAGCCAGTCACGAGATCACCGCTCAGGGGGTCTGCCCGGCCATGAAGTCTTCGGGGGAAGTCATGGACATCATCGCCGCCTACCGCGAGGTAGGCACCTATCGCGGGGCCGCCGAGATGTGCGGCACCACGCACAAGACCGTCAGACGCATCATCGAGCGGGCGCTGGCCGGGGACAAGCCGCCGGGCCGCAGACGACGGGAGCACAACTTCGATGCGGTCGCCGATCTGGTGGCCGAGAAGGTCAGAAGCACGGCAGGGAAGATTTCCGCCAAACGGCTGCTGCCGCTGGCCCAGGCCGCTGGGTATGCCGGGTCGGCGCGTAACTTCCGGCGTCTGGTCGCCGAGGCGAAGAAGACGTGGCGGCGCGGTCATCATCGCGGGCGGCGGCCGGCGGTCTGGACGCCGGGCGAGATGCTGGTCATCGACTGGGGCGATGCGGGCGGCGGGCTTCATGTGTTCTGCGCGGTGCTGGCCTGGTCAAGGGTGCGGTTCGTCCGCTTCGCCGACAACGAGCGGGCCGCCACCACGCTGGCCTTGCTGGCCGAATGCTTCGAGGAACTCGGTGGGGTGCCCAAGATGGTGCTGGCCGATCGGATGGGCTGTCTGAAGGGCGGCGTGGTCGCCAACAAGGTCATCCCCACCAGCGACTACGTGCGCTTCGCCACCCACTACGCGTTCCGGCCCGACTGGTGCGAGGCGGCTGACCCGGAATCGAAGGGCATCGTGGAGAACCTGGTCGGCTACGCCAAACGTGATCTGGTCGTGCCGCAGGCGCCGTTCGACGACCTGATCGCCGCCAACGTGGCCGCCCGCCAGTGGTGCGCCGAGGTCAACACGGTGACGCATTCGGAGATCTGCGCCATCCCGGCCGAACGGCTGGCCGGCGAGCGCGGGCTGCTGACCGCGCTGCCATCGCTGCGGCCGGCGATCGGCAAGCCTGCGGTCACCCGCAAGGTCGACCGGCTCTCCTGCGTGCGATTCGGCTCGGCCCGCTACTCGGTGCCCACCCGGCTGATCGGCACCCGGGTAGCGGTGAGCGAGGAAAGCGGCAAGCTACTCATCTGCGACCTGGCCACCGGCGAGATCGTCGCCGACCACCTGGCGGTCGCGCCCGGCGAGGCATCGGTGGCCGATGAGCACTACGGCGGCCCCCGGCCCGCGCCCCGCCGCGCCGCCCGGCCCCGCACCAGCGCGGAGAAGACGTTCCTGGCGCTCGGCCCTGCGGCCGAATCGTTCCTGACCGGCTCGGCCGCCTCCGGCAACACCCGACTGGCCGGCGACCTGACCGAGCTGGCCGGCCTGCAGGCCGCGCACGGTGAGCAGGCGCTGATCGCGGCGCTGGAGCGGGCGGTGAGCTTTCGCCGCTGGCGGGCCGAGGACGTGCGCTCGATCCTGGCCGCCGGCACCGGAACGCCACAGCCGACGCTCGCCGGCGAAGCGCTGGTCCTGGAACTGCCGCCGGTCCCGACCCGATCGCTGACCGAATACACCATGGACAAGATCGGACAGGTGTCATGACCGCGCCCGCACCTGCCCCGCTGCCCGCCGACCTGGATGGCGGCTTGCGCCGGCTGAAGCTGTCCACGATCCGCCGACTGGCGCCCGAGTTGCTGGTCACCGCCCGCACGCAGCGCTGGAATCCTGAGGAGTTCCTGCGCACGCTCATCGACGCCGAATTGGCGGCGCGTGATGCTTCCAACGCCCGCGCCCGGATGAAGGCCGCCGCCTTCCCGATGCTCAAAACGGTGGAGGAGTTCGACGTCGCGGCCTCCTCCATCCCGAAGGCGACGTTCGACTACCTCGCCTCGCTGGAGTGGATCCGGGCGGCGGAGAACTACTGCGCGGTCGGCCCGGCCGGCACCGGCAAGTCCCACAGCCTCATCGCGCTCGGCGTCGCCGCCATCCAGGCCGGGCACAAGGTCCGCTACTTCACCGCCGCCGAACTGGTCGAAACCCTCTATCGCGGGCTGGCCGACAACTCCGTCGGCCGGGTCATCGAGAACCTGCTCCGCGCCGACCTGGTCATCATCGACGAGGTCGGATTCGCCCCGCTCGACGACACCGGCGCCCAGTTGCTGTTTCGGTTCGTCGCCGCCGCATATGAGCGGCGCGCGCTCGGCATCGGCTCGCACTGGCCCTTCGACCAATGGGGACGCTTCCTGCCCGAACACACCACCGCCGTCAGCCTGCTGGACCGACTCCTGCACCACAGCATCGTCGTGGTCACCGAAGGCGAATCCTTCCGGATGAAACAGGCACGAACCAGGACACCAGCACGCCTGATCAAGAAGTAGTCAACTACGAAGAGGTGGGGACATCTACATGGCCACCAGCGGCGACACGCACTTGGCCGTTGACATAGGGCGTCAGTCCGCCCGAGCACATCTCGGGCGTGACGTCATGGCATAGGCGCGCCGTCCACCACCACACGCCTCCCGTGAGATCTCTGACGCGCTCGACATACCATAAGGGATAGGTGTTGCGAAGCACCGATAGTTGCCGTTCCGTCCAGTCCCGCACGAGCATCGCCTGAGCGACAATTCTGCCCAGCTCTTGGTCGGCCGGTATTAGCGCATATGCGTTCGTATCATTCAGTACCATATCGGCTATCACCCCGTGAGCCCATTCGTGTCGGTTGAATTACGGTCGATATCGGGAATCACTTCGCGGCCTCCCTGAACAGGGGTCAAGCATCGTCCAGCGGTTTCGCGGATCCGCGGACCGCGCAATGTCATAGTGAAAGAGTCCGGGGACGACATCCAAGAGGCCGGTTGGTGGATCCCGACTTTCCACCAACCCCACCGACGAGGAGACAGATCGCGATGCCCCGCCGCCCTGACGCCGTCGATCCGGCAGCGTCGCCCTGGCACTTGCTGGGCGCTGATCTGCGGTACTGGCGCGATGAGATCTGCGACCTCAACCAACGCGACGCGGCGGCGCGGGCGCTGTGCGACCATGGCGACCTGTCCAAGTGGGAACGCGGTCTCGCGCGTATGCAACCGGACGTGATCGCACGCTTGGATGAGGTGTACGGAGCCAATGGTCGGCTTACGGCGCTCCATGCCGCCATGACCGAGTTGGACTCTTACCGCAAGGGTAATGTTGTTAGTCCAGATCCCTCATCTCGTGACGAGGATGACGATATGGAACGGCGTGCTGTCATGCAGATCTTCGCCGCTCTCGGCGCGGGTGCTGCTATATCGCCTGATACTTGGGATTCTCTGTTTTCCGGCGTTGAACGCACTATTGCCGGGCGCAGCGGCCTCGGCGTGGACGACTGGGCGGAGATCGCCTGGGAGCATGATTTCGCCTACTACACCAACCCGCCCGGCACGGTGTTCCGAACCATCGCCGCGGACTTCGCCGAAGTCTCCACCCTCCTCAAGCGCACGTCCACGGCCACGGCCCGCTCCGGCCTGCTGAGAGTCAGCGCACAACTCGCGGTCCTCATGGGCATGGAGCTGTCCGACATCGGCGATCACGGGTCGTCGCTGCGATCCTGGCGGCTGGCCCGCCGCGCCGCCGACGCCACCGGTGACCGCGAACTGCGGGTGTGGGTGCGAGGCTGGGAAGCCGAGTACGGGTATTGGGTGGGGCGGCCGGCGCCGGTGGTGGCCCGGCTGGCGAACGAGGCCATCGAGATCGCCGGCGGCGTGCCGAGCCGGAGCCTCGCCGAGGCGCACATGGTGAAGGCGTTCCTCCTGGCCTCGCAGGGCGACGTGCAGAGAACGCATGCGGTGCTCGGCGACTTGCGGAGGACGTTCGACGGGCTTCCGGACGCGGTCGACAGTGACGAGACGTCACCCCTGTGGTCGTTCCGTACGTGGGCGCAGTCGTGGGCGCTCGCCTACCCGTACGCGCTGATCGGCGAGACGCGGCAGGCGTTCGAGGCGGCCGAGCACGCCCGGGCACTGTGCCCGCCCGCCTTCCACGGCAACATGGCGAACCTGTCGCTTGTGCACGCCCTCACGCAAACCCGGGACCGCGACGTCGACCACGGTCTTCAGCAAGCCGTCACGACGGCTCAGGCGTGGCCGGTCAGCACGATCCGGACGCGCATCATCGGCCAGCTGCTCGACGGCCTGCCGGAGAGCGGCCGCGAACTGGAGTCCGCCCAGGAGCTGCGCACCCTGACGGCAGGGCCTGCCGGCGACGCCTAGCGGCGGCGATCCACAAGAGCAGTTGACGGGTCCATCGAAGCAGCAGGCGGTGAATACCCGCCGCTCAACCGCGCAACCGCGCGTTGAGCCGGGCGGCCTGGCGCGTGAGGTGGTCGCGTTCGGGGAGGCTGGGCGCCGATCGGGCGGCTTCGGCGTAGAGCCGTGCTGCCGTCACCGGGTCGCCGTCGCGTTCACGCAGGTACGCCGCGACGGCGGTGTGGCGGGGCAGGGCGGGGTCGAGTGCCGCCAGGGCGGCCAGGCCGGCCCGAGGGCCGTCGGCCTCGCCGACCGCGACGGCCCGGTTGAGACGGGCCACCGGGCTGTCGGTGAGGCGCACCAGTTCGTCGTACCACTCGACGATCTGCACCCAGTCGGTCTCCTCGGCCGTCTGGGCGTCGGCGTGCAGCGCGGCGATGGCCGCCTGGGCCTGGAACTCGCCCAGGCGGTCGCGGGCGAGGGCCGCCTGGAGCACGTCGACGCCCTCGGCGATCAGGCGGGTGTTCCACAGGCCGCGGTCCTGCTCGGCGAGAGGCACGAGCCTGCCGTCGGGGCCGGTACGTGCCGGGCGCCGGGCGTGGTGGAGCAGCATGAGTGCGAGCAGGCCCGCGGCCTCCTCATGGGCGGTCTTGGCCGCTATCTGGCGCGTGAGCCGGATCGCCTCACCGGCCAGGTCCACGTCGCCGGAGTAGCCCTCGTTGAAGACCAGGTAGAGCACGCGCAGCACCGTGGCGACGTCACCGGGCTGGTCGAACCGGACACCCGAGACGGTCCGCTTGGCCCGGCTGATCCGCTGGGCCATGGTCGCTTCCGGCACGAGGTATGCCTGCGCGATCTGCCGCGTGGTCAGGCCGCCGACCGCGCGCAGCGTGAGCGCGACGGCCGACGCCGGTGTCAGGGACGGGTGGGCGCACAGGAAGTACAGATGGAGCGTGTCGTCCACCGCCTCTGCCTGGCCGGGCACGGGCTCGCCCTCGACGCGTACCTCGCGGTGCCGCCGTGAGGTGTCGGCGCGGGCGGCGTCGAGGAACTTGCGCCAGGCCACGGTGACCAGCCAGCCCTGCGGGTCGCGCGGCGGGTCGTCGGACCACCCGCGTACGGCCTCGATCAGGGCGTCCTGCACGGCGTCCTCGGCCGCCGCGAAGTCGGCTCCGCGGCGGACGAGGATGCTGATCACGGTGGGGGTGAGGGTCCGCAGCAGGGCCTCGTCCACCATGCGTCACTCCGTGATGGTGTGGGACGCGGTCAGGAACGGGCGCACCTCAAGCCACTCGTGGATCGGCTTCCCGCCCGCACCCGGAGCCGCGGACAACTCGCCGGCCAGCTCCAGCGCCCGCTCGTAGGTCTCGACGTCGATCACCATCCAGCCGGCGATCAGGTCCTTGGTCTCCGCGAACGGGCCGTCGGTGACCGGCGGCCGCCCCTCGCCGTCGTAGCGGACGAACGTGCCCTCCGGGGAGAGCGCCTGACCGTCGACATACTCGCCGGTGCCCTCAAGCCGGTCGGCGAAGTCCTGCATGTACTGCAGATGGGCCGAGACCTCCTCCGGCGTCCACTGGTCCATCGGCACGTCATTGACCGCTGCCGGCGCGCCTCGGTAGTGCTTGAGCAGCAGGTACTTGGCCATCATGTTCTCCTTGGTGCGGTACGGCCCATTGTGGCCGCGTTCACTCCAGGGACGGAGCCGCGGGCGGGTTCTCGACATCCCACCGCGACATTTCCTGGCGAACTTCGAAGACACACTGACACGACCAACCAGCCGCCGCGAGCGCAGCTCAGGTCCTGACTGTTGCGAGCGCGGCCATCCGTACGCAGATGGGCGACTTGTTCGGATACGCGAGAATGCCCGATGTGATTGTGAACAAGGCGATCTACTGCAACGGCGTGCGTGAGACCATCGGCGGCGACATCAGCGACGCCTTCAACGCAGCCCGGGCCACAGGCGACTGTTTCCTATGGATCGGCCTGCATGAGCCCACGCAGGAGGAGTTCGATCTGATCACCAGCGAGGTGAAGCTGCATCCGCTGGCGGTGGAGGACGCCATCCACGCCCACCAGCGGCCCAAGCTCGAACGCTACGACGACACCCTGTTCATGGTGCTCAAGCCGCTGCTGTACGCCGACGAGACCTCCGACATCGAGGTCGGCGAGATCAACCTGTTCCTGGGCGTCGACTTCATCATCACCGTCCGTCATGGCCAGGCCAACCCGCTGAGCGGGGTACGTCAGCGGGTCGAATCCGATCCCGACCTGCTGGCGGCCGGGCCGGCCGGGGTGCTGTACGCGATCTGCGACCAGGTCGTCGACACCTACTCTCAGGTCTCCCACGAGGTCGAACACGATCTCATCGCGCTTGAGCGCCGTGTGTTCAGCGGCGAGCACGCTGATGTCACCGCCGACATCTACTCCCTCAAGCGCGAGGTCCTGGAGTTCCGGGCCGCCCAGGACCCGCTGGTACCGGTCCTGGAGGAGATCGTCAAAGGCCGGGTGACGTTGTGCGACGGCACCCGTGATCAATTCCGTGACGTCCTGGACCACCTGCTGCGCGTGGACGCCCAGGTCGACGAGCACAACGAACTGCTCACCAGCGCCTTGAGCGCCCACTTGGCCCTGGTGGGTCGCGAGCAGAGCACGGTGGCCATGCAACAGAACGCCGACATGCGCAAGATCTCGTCATGGGCGGCCCTCATCGCCGTCCCCACCATGATCGCCGGAATCTACGGCATGAACTTCGACCACATGCCCGAACTGCACTGGCTGCTCGGCTATCCCTTAAGTCTGAGCGTCATGGTCATCGCCGTGATCATCGTCCACCGGTTGCTGCGGAAGAGCGGATGGTTGTGAGGACGCCCAGGTTCTGCCACCGCAGGCCCTCCCCGAGCAAGCTCGTTCTTGCCACGATCATCGCCTGGATCGTTCTGCTGACCATCATCATCCTGCTCGATCCCCATGGCTCCGGCCCGGTCCCATGAGTCCGCACCCCCGCCTCAATCGCCGCGGTTGCCTGCGGAGCGAGGGCAGGTAAGGCTTTCCACCCCTTGCTTGCTCGCGAATCGTAGCTCTACGGTCACGATAAGCGATCATCTGAGATGGGGGGGCGGAATGGGCGGCAAGCACGAGGGAGAGGAGCCCCGATTGGTGCCCTTCGTACCCCCTGAGGAGAAGAACACGACTGATGGTGACGGCAGCCGCGGCACGCGAGGCAACGGGAACGAGGACGGGAAGAAGGGCAAGTGAGCCCTGAGCTCGACGCCCGCATCGACCACTTGATCGACGTGATCAGGGTGGACCGTCCGGTCAGCGCCACCATTGCCGACGCGCTCCGGGCCGCGCCCCGGCACGTCTTCGTGCCCTCGGTGGCGGTGGCTGATACCGATGAAGGGTTCCGCCTGATCGACCAGGACGCCGATCCGCAAACGTGGTGGCGGACGGTCTACGGGCCGGCCGCCATCGTGACGCAGCTCGACCGTGGCGCTACCGACCTACGCGAGATCAACGGCCGCTGCACCTCGTCCAATTCCGCCCCAGGGACCGTGGTCGACCTGCTCACCTGGCTCGACCCTGAGCCGAAGCACCGGGTGCTGGAAATCGGCACGGGCACCGGCTGGACCGCCGGGCTGCTGGCTCACCTGGTCGGCGAAGGCGGGAGCGTGATCTCGATCGAGGTGGACGAGGCGGTCGCCGAACAGGCCGCGAAGAATCTGGCCGCCGCCGGCGCACAGCCGCGCCTGGTCGTCGGCGACGGTGCCCTCGGCTCACCCGAAGGAGCGCCGTATGACCGGGTTCATGTCACCTGCGGCGTCCACACGGTGCCGTACGCGTGGGTGGAGCAGTGCCGGCCCGGCGCGGTGATCGTCGCGCCGTTCTTCACCGGCTTCGACTTCGACCTCTCCGTGCGGCTCGTGGTCATGCCGGGCGGCACCGCGGTGGGGCGGTTTCCCGGCACGGCGTCGTACATGATGATGCGCGCGCAGGAGGGAAGTTCTCTCGTTGCCGACGACGGCAGCGGCCGCCGGGCCCACACCCAGGTGGACCCGCGCACCATCGCCTACGCGCCGGCGGGTGCCGGCCTGGCCATGTCGGCTCTCACGGGTCTGCGCCTGCGCGTCGACAACGGCGACCGGTTCGTGCTTTACGTGACGGATCCCGGCGACCGGGGCCGCTGGACTGCCGCCGTGCATCAGCCGGACGGCGAGCACCTGACGTACCAGCTCGGCGACCGCGACCTGTGGGGCGAGATCACCGGCGCTTACTTCCAGTGGGTGTCGTGGGGGCAGCCTGGCCCGGACCGCTTCGGGATGACCGTCGGTGCCGGAGAACAGCGCATCTGGCTGGACATCCCAGGCCGGCCGCTCGGGTAGACCGTCCAGGAGAGCGACGTACGGCCTCCGAACGTCACTTGCCGCTATCGAAGACGCCGCGCCGGTGAACGTTGTTGTGAAAGGCCGCGCCGTCGCCGTTGCCTGGCGATGCGGCGGCCGATTTCGTGCTGAGCGTCCACGCGGCCCCCACCCCTAGGCGGACGTGCCGCCGATCAACTGATGCAGCTCACCAAGGACATCGTCCCAGCTAGGCATACGCTTGTCATAGGGCGCTGCGGGCTTGACCATGGGCACGGCCACGATCGGGACACCGTAGCCGGTCAGCTCACACAGCAGGTCGAGGGCGAAGTTGTCCGTGATGCCGGCCGCCCATTTGTTGATCGTGTTGACCGTCGTCGGCGCGGCGATTACGGCGTCCGCCTTCGGTAGCTCCTTGCCTTCCCCTGGCATCCGGAAATCCTTGCGCACCGGCTCACCGGTCAGTTCCTCAAGCCTGGACTGGTCGAGGAACCGTACGCCCATGGGAGTGGAGACGACTGACACCCGCCAATGAGCGTCCTGTGCCTTGACCACAAGATCTGCGACAGGTCCGGCGTGGGACGGAGCCGCACTGGTGACGACGTACAAGACGGGCACGAACGCCAGCCTAATTCGACTGCACCGTTTGTCTTTCTGCCAGGGCGGTACGCGAGGTGGTTGCCGGGACTTCCGGCCGCCGCGTCCACTGTGTGCGTCAGAAGGATCGGCGCCTATAGGGTCGACGCCTTGAGCGGCGAGAGAGCGGCGGCGGAGCATGCGGGTGACGATGACGAGCAGCGCCGCGGCAAGGGCCGGCCGCGTCAACGAGGATTTCACCGGTGCCGTGCCGACGGCGGCCGTGCTGATTGACGGCGCCGGCATCCCCGGCAGCGAAGCGATCTGCCGGCACGGCGTGGCCTGGTACGCCCGCCGCCTCGGAGGCGGCCTCCTCAGCCTCTTGTCCCACGTACGGGACCGCAGCCTTCCGGAACTGCTCGCCGAGGCCATCCAGCAGGCAACCGACGATCACCGCGACACCTGCGACGTCGCCGACCCCATCAGCCCGTCGGCGACCGTGGCCATCCTGCGCCTGTCGGACCACCTCATCGACTACCTGGTGCTCGGCGACTCGGTCATCGTGCTCGACAGAGCAGCCGATGCGCCGCTCGTCGTCTCCGACCCGCGGGAGGTGATCATCAGCCAGTCCTACCAGCCCGCGATCGAGGCCGCCGCCAAGGGTGGCGACGAGTACCACCGGCTCCTGCGAGAGTTGCGCGCCCACCGGAACCAGCCGGGTGGCTTCTGGCTGGCCAAGGACGACCCGCGGGCGGCGGACGAGGCGATCACCGGAAGCTGCCCGATCGCCAAGCTGACCGGCGCCGTCCTGCTCAGCAATGGAGCCAGCCGCATCGTGGACCGGTTCCGGCTCGCCGATTGGCCGGCGGTCCTGGCCATCCTGGCGTCGAGCGGACCCGCCGAGATCATCCATCGTGTCCGGCAGGCGGAGGCGCGCCACGCGGTGGCGGCGGACGATGCGACGATCACCCACTGCACCGGCCTCGGCGCGGCCTGACCGTCGCCGGCGGAGCCTGGGCCGGTGGTCGTTTCTGCTGGGCCGACCGGTCCCGCCGATCGGAAGTGGCCCTACCGTGGGCGGGTGACCAATGCCCCAGAAAGCGGCAACCCACCCCAAGAGGGAAGTCCGGTGCCGCCCACGCTCGCCGCCGAACTGCTGGAGATCGCCGACGCCCTCCTTCCCGGCCACTCCCTCGACTCCGCGCAGGTCACCGCGGGCAATCTCCACCACGTCGTGCTCATCCCGGGCATAGCGGCCGTACGAGTGAGCAAAAGGCCGTCGTCGGCCCAGGAGATGCCGCGCCGCATGGCGGTGCTGCGGGAGATCGCCGGCGCCGGGCTGTCCTTCGCGGTGCCGGAGCCGCTCACCCCCGTGACGCGGCTCGGCCGGCACACGGCGGTGGCCGTCTCCTGGATCGACGGTGCGCCACAGCCTGAGGGTCAGGGGGGCGACCCGGACCAGATCGGGAAATTGCTGCGCGAAGTACGCGAGATCACCGTCACGCCGCGCTTGAGGCGGCTGCTCAACTCCCCCAGGGAGAAGGGCTGGGCCGAGGTCCTGGCCGAGGGGGTGGTGCCGTACCTGCCGGACCGATGGCGGGACGAAGTCCGCGGGCGGCTGGAAGCGGCGAGTGCCTTGGAAGCCGTGCCGGATGCGCTGGTCCACGGCGACCTGGGCGGCGGCAACGTGCACTGGAGCCGGGACGGCGCGCTGATCGGCGTCCTCGACTGGGACCAGGCCCATCTGTTCGACCCGGCCGTCGACGCCGCCCTGATGGCCTGGCACGGCTGGGACATCCTCAGGAAGGCCGTGGATCCCGAGACCTACCGGCGCGCCCGCGTCTACGACGCCGTGTTCGGCGTCGGGCATCTGGTGGGGGTCCTTGACGGCCGTCCGCTGGTGAATGTCGAGGGTTTCGTGGGCAGCATCGTCGCCTGGCTTGAGCAGAACGCCTAGCTTGCGAGGGAACCCGGCTCCGGCGCCGCGTGTGGTTCAGGCCAAAATGGGACGGCGGAACGTCGCCCGCCACCGACGCCGCTCTCCGGTGCGCAGGTTCTCGATCTCACCGACCTCCAGCCCGCCGGTCGCGAACCCCGCGATCTCGGCCGGCGTCAGCGGCCACGGCGGCGGCGCGAGCACCGGCTCGCCCTCCGCCCGTCCCGACGCGATCACCAGCAGTGTGCCTCCGGGCGCCACGAAGTCCGCGATCCGCCCGATGGCCTTCTCGTGCAGCGGCTCGGGCAGCACTTGCACGGTCATGGTCTCGATTACCAGGTCGAACGCCTGCTGCCACTCCGCCGGCGGGTCCAGCAGGTCAGCGGTCACGTAGTGCACCTGACTGCCGGGGAAGCGCTCCTGCGCCAGACGTACGGCCGAGTGGCTGATGTCGAACGCGACGGTCTCGTAGCCGAGTCCCGCCACGTACTCGGCGTCGTCACCCAGCCCGGCCCCGACGACCAGCGCCCGCCCGGTGCCGGGTGTGCCCCATCCGGTCAGCAGGAGGTGCGGGGACCGCGAGTCCCAGGGCACGATCGCCTCACCGATGGCCGAAGCGGCATACAGCCGCTCGAACCACCCCGTCGCGTCGTCCTGGGCAAGGGACTCGGCGGCCAGCCTGATGGCGTCCTCGTCCGGGTCCCTCCCCGTCATCGGCAGCCCCAGGAGCACGCCGTACGGCTCGCCGCGCGCGGCCGCCACGGCCAGCTCCACCACGTCGACCCGATCGCCGAGCGGCCCGACCAGCAAGCGCTGGGCGAACACCTGCTCGTACACGTACCCTCTGCGCCGCAGCGCCACGTAGAACAGCGGCACGAGCACGCACACGCCGAGGCCGGGATGCGGGCAGAACCCGTGCAAGTGCGGCCAGTCAAGCTCCCCCGCCCGCCCGGTGACCGCGAGGGTGACGACGTCGAGGGCGGTGGCCGGCTTGCCGTGAAACTGAGTGGCCGCCGCGATGACGGCCTCGCGCTCGGCCTCCATGACGGCGCTCCATTCACCGTCCGCGATCTCATCCAGCCGGTACGACTTCCGCGCGGGCTCATCCGTCAACCGCCTGCTGACCTGCTGCGCGAGCCGCCGTTCGAGCTTGTCGCCCACCTGAACCCCCATCCCGCCGGCCAGCTCGGTGGCGTCCCAGGGCTCATCGCCGAACAATTCCGGGAGATCCTGGCTCGTCACATAGGACAGGAGGCGGCGCAGCAACCCGTCGTGCTGGATCTTCCATCGGAAGCTCTCATACAGATCACGAGCGCCACCGAGATGCGCGAAGGGGATCACGTACCGGGTCAGGTGCCAGGAGAAGGCGTACCGGACGAAGAGCTCGGCCCGTGAGGCCGTCTTCAGTCGATCGGCGCCGACGAGGGAGCGGGCCTCGGCCCAGAGCGAGTGGCGCAGCGGCCGGCACGCCTCCTCCAACCAGGTTGCCTCGCGATGCAGGAGCAGGAACATGGCCCAGTGCTCAAGCCGCCGCCACCGCCGGACGGCCAGCAGCTCCCGCACCAGGACGGCGTGCATGTCTTGCTCGCTCATCCCGATGAGCATGGGCAGTCCTACTTGGACCAGCGGCTTGCCGTTCCACGCCTTGACTGCGGCGATGCCGTACGTGGACGTCAGGCGCACCCGTGGCATGGCATCGATGCCTGCCACTCGTGCCGCGTCGGCGATCATCGCCGCCACCTGAGGGTGACCCTCCGGAGAGAACCGGAACGTCTTGTGACGGGTCCACCGCTGCCAGCGGCCCTCCACCATGAACACTGTTGCCAGCCCGGCGCCGGCGGCCACGAACCACGCCACCCAAGTAAGGCGGAACGTGACGGCCAACAGCGCCACCAGGGCGGCGAAACTCGCCATCCGGATCAGTTCGGCGAGTAACTTCACGCGGTCGGCCAGCCAGAGCGGCCACCAGAACTCCTTCAGCCAAAGCCAGGACACCCGCAACCGCGGTAATCTCACGCCGGTTTCCGCCCCTCAGAAGCCGGGGAAGAGGCGGCGAAGGTCGTCCAGGGTGAGGTCGTCGGCGACCAGGCGCACCGCGGGCGGCGTGTGCTCGGCGGCGTGACGGCCGTAGACCAGGCGCAGCCACCACTCGGCAGGGGCGGTGAGTACGGCGTCAGGCTGGGCCGGTGCGTCGGTGAGCGTCACCGACGAGCCCACCTCCAGCCCGAACGACCGCTCCGGAGCGGTGGTGCGCACGGCGATGACCGCCTGGCGGCCCCCGAGCCCTTCGGGCTTGCCGAGGAAGCCCAGCATGCCGCCCACCCGGTCCACCAGGAGGTCGGCGGCCCCCGGCGCGAGGGTCGCCGCCGGGTCGAAGGCCACCTTGACGTCCCAGGTGTGGTGGGCGAACTCGGCGAGCCGCATGCCCGCCAGCGTCTCCACGCTGGCCGGAGCGCTGGGGAACCACAATTCGACGCGGAGATCGTCGTCGGCGGTCAGCTCCTCGAAGCGCCGCACCACGTCCTCGTTCGCGGTGACGAACGCCTCCGCGCGCTCGGCGGCCGACATGCCGTCCCAACGGGCCCAGACCCCGCGGATGAACTCCATGGCGAGCGGGCCGGTGTCGTTCGCCGCGCCGTCCAGCGCGGCCAGGTTGATCTCGGCGCTGCTGCCCAGGTGGCTCAGCACCTGCGACACGTCCCACTCCGCGGCTCCGGACGGGCGAGCCAGGTCGTCGGCGCCGAAACCCCGGACCAGCGCGGTCAGCTGGCCGAGCTCGGCCCGTAGTTCCTTGACCAATTGCTCTGCCTGGTGGGTCATCGTGATCTCCTGTCAAGACGTCGGCTCCGTCACCGTATACATGGGAGCGCCGGGGGCAGGCTACTCCTGGCCGTTGAAAGTTTCACCGCCGCGAAAACAGTCATCGCAGATGGCCGGGGTCGTGCCGGTCGCGGCCATTGAGGTTCCGTGGCCGCGATGCCTACGGTGCTGGCATCCGCACGGTGATCCGCTGCAGGGAGTCCGTCATGCGCGCCCGCGTCATCCCGATTCTGATCATGGCCCTGCTCGCGCTGGTCATCCACGCTCCCGAGGCGCGCGCCCAGGTGGTGGGCGGCTTCGACTTCGCCAGAGCCGAGGTCTCGGTCACAGGGCTGCAGGTCCCGTGGGCCTTGGCGTTCCTGCCGGACGGCAGCGCGCTGGTCTCCGAGCGGAACACGGGCCGCATCATGCAGGTACGCCCCGGTCAGACACCCGCGCCGGTCGCCACGGTCAACGGGGTGAGCGCCTCGGGCGAGAGCGGCCTGCTCGGCATCGCGGTGTCGCCCTCGTACGCGCAGGACGGCTGGGTGTACGCCTACTTCACCAGCACCAGCGGAGACAACCGCCTGATCAGGCTCCAGCTCAGCGCCCCTCAGACGCAGACCGTGCTCTTCTCCGGCGTCCCGAGCGCCACCTTCCACGACGGCGGCCGCATCGCGTTCGGACCGGACGGCATGTTGTACGTCGCCACCGGCGACGCCGGCACCACCAGCAACGCCCAGAGCCTCACCAGCCCCGCCGGAAAGATCCTGCGCATGACGCCGACCGGCGGGGTCCCGTCGGGCAACCCGTTCTCCGGCTCACGCGTCTGGAGCTATGGCCACCGCAACGTGCAGGGCCTGGCCTGGGACTCCCAGGGCCGGATGTACGCCACCGAGTTCGGCCAGAACACCTGGGACGAGGTCAACCAGATCGTCGCGGGCGCCAACTACGGCTGGCCGACGTGCGAGGGCACCTGCGGCAACTCCTCCTTCCGCAACCCGATCGTCACGTGGACGACCGCCGAGGCGTCGCCGAGCGGGCTGGCGTACGCCAACAACACGCTCTTCGCCGCCGGGCTGCGGGGGCAGCGGCTCTGGGCGGTGCCCCTGACCGGCAGCGGCACGGCGGGCACCCCGGTGGCCGAGTTCCAGTCCGCGTACGGGCGGCTGCGCGCGGTCGCGGTGGGCCCGGACGGCTGGCTCTGGGTGTCGACCAGCAACCGGGACGGCCGCGGCACTCCGGTCGCCCAGGACGACCGCATCGTCCGCGTCCCGCCGGCCACGAGTGGCGGCGACACCAGCCCGCCGACCGCGCCGGCCGGCCTGACCGCGTCGGCGACGACCGCCACCGGCGCCACCCTGACGTGGACCGCCGCGACCGACAACACGGGCGTGACCGGCTACGACGTCCTGCGCGCGCCGGGCGCGTCCGGTGGCGCCTTCACGCAGGCGGGCAGCTCGGCGACCACCTCGTTCACCGACACCGGGCTGTCAGCGAGCACCACCTACCGCTACCAGGTCCGCGCCCGGGACGCGGCGGGCAACCTGTCCCCGGTGTCCGGCACGGTCACGGTCACCACCTCGGGCAGCGGCGGCAGCGGCGGATGCACGGCGACGCCGGTCACCCAGACGCAGTGGGGCGGCGGCTACGTGGTCCAGCCGGTCACCGTGACCAACACCGGCACGTCCGCGATCAGCGGGTGGACGGTGACGTTCACGCTGCCCAGCGGGCATGCCGTCACCGGCTCCTGGAACGCCGTGCTGACCACCGCCGGCCAGACGGTCACGGCCAGGAACGCCGGGCACAACGGCTCGCTCGCGCCCGGCCAGAGCACCACGTTCGGCTTCCAGGCCACCCGCCCCAGCGGCAACTCCCAACTGCCGTCCGGCTACTCGTGCGCCTGAGTCAGTCCGATCCCACGCTGATCGCCACGATGGCGTCGATCGCCAGGTTGTGCTCGTACGTCTTGCCCTCGCCGGCCGCCTCGACGGTGACCAGGGAGTCGCCCCTGCGGGTGATCTGGCCGGCGAATAGGGCGCCACTGGACAGGTGAACCTCCACCGGCCGGTCGCGGTGGCGGGCGTCGTCGAGGATCGCCGCCCACGACGTGGCGAGGCCCAGTCCCGGCGGTTCGAACGGATCGGTGTCCATCGTGCTCCTTCGTCGTCCCCGGCGCCGGGGGTCGGACGCCGTCCGTATCCCCTGCCCGCCGGAGCGGGGCACGACACGGAAAGATCGCAGAAGCGTATCCAGCGCAGGGTCGCGGCGGCGGAGCGGAAGTCGGGGTGCTTGCCCACGTCGTCGAGCGAGTGGCCGGCGATGATCTCGTTGGAGGTCGCGCACTGCTGCTCATAGTCGTCGAGCAGCCGCGACAGCGGGACGCCCTCGACCCGCATGTCGGCGTCGCGACGCATTTACTCCCTGCCCCGGCGTGAACCGGCACACCGGGGCGAAGCAGGGCGCGGCTCAGCCGGCGGCGGCGTCCTCCAGGCCCTGGATCTCGATCTTCCGCATGCCCAGCATGGCCTTCATCGCACGCTGCGCCCTGGCCGGGTCGGGGTCGCTCAGCAGCTCCTGAAGCCGGCCGGGGATGATCTGCCAGGACAGGCCGTACCGGTCCTTCAGCCAGCCGCACTGCGACTCCTCGCCGCCGTCGGTCAGCCTGGCCCACAGCTCGTCGACCTCCTTCTGCGAGCCGCAGTCCACGTACAACGAGATCGCCTCCGTGAACCCGAACTCCGGGCCGCCGTTCAGCGCGTGGAAGTGCTGCCCGGCCAGCTCGAACGAGACCACCATGGCCGTCCCTGCGGGACCGGGCCCGGCGTCGCCGTAGCGCTGGACGCTGACGATCCGCGAGTCCTCGAAGAGCGAGGTGTAGAACTCGGCCGCCTCTTCGGCCTGGTTGTCGAACCACAGGTACGTGGTGATCTTCTGTCCCATGACGCGTCTCCTCGGTGCTGATCGGTGCTTTCACGAACGCGTCGAACGAGGTCTCGCGGAATCGACAGAGCCTTCAGCGGATTTCTCAGCCGAGTTCCTCCGTCTGCCGGCTCTCCAGGAAGTCGGCGGCCGAGAGCCGCCCGTACATGATCATGAGGACGGCCACGACGGCGGTCCATCCGGTCTGGTGGGGGGCGCCCAGCCCGGCGCCGTCGTCGCCGTGGAAGTACTCGTGGAACTGGACGAGGTCGCGCCAGTGCGGGTCCTCCTGGAAGGTGCGCTGGCCTCCGTAGACCGGTCGCCGCCCGTCCTGGCCGCGCAGGAAGATGCTGGTGAGCCGGGTGGAGATCTCCTCGCTCACCTCGTAGAGATTGAGCCGCCGGCCGGAGCCCGTGGGGCACTCGACGGTGAAGTCGTCGCCGTAGAAGGCGTACAGGTGCAGCAGCGCCCGGATGATCAGCGCGTTGATCGGGAACCAGACCGGTCCCCGCCAGTTGGAGTTGCCGCCGAACATCCCGGAGTCGGACTCTGCCGGCAGGTACGCCACGCGGTACTCCCGCCCGTCCACGAAGAACGCGTACGGATGGTCGGCGTGGTGGCGCGAGAGCGACCGGATGCCGTACGGGCTCAGGAACTCCTTCTCGTCGAGCATGCGCGCCAGCACCCGCCTGAGCTTGCGCTCGTCGAGCAGGGACAACAGCCGCCGGTTCGCCACGCCGGGCCTGTCGGCGGCCGACATGCCCTCGGCCAGCGACGGATGCCGCCGCGCGAACGCCCTGACCCGGTTGAGCAGCCGGGCGTCCTGCCCTTCTGGCCGGGGCGTGAAGACGCTGGACGCGCAGAGCGGCAGCAGGCCGACCATCGAGCGCACCTTCAGGCGGGTGGCGTCGCCGCTCGGGTAGCGCAGCACGTCGTAGAAGAAGCCGTCCGTCTCGTCCCACATCTCGCCCTTGACGTCGCCGACCCGGTCGATGGAGGCGGAGATGCGCAGGAAGTGCTCGGCGAACCTGACGGCGAGATCCTCGTACGCCGGCGCCCGGTCGGACAGCTCGGCGGCCATCTGCATCATCGTCTGCGTGGAGAACGCCATCCACGCCGTGCCGTCGGCCTGGTCGAGCGTTCCGCCGGTCGGGAGCGCCGCGCTGCGGTCGAACACGCCGATGTTGTCCAGGCCGAGGAACCCGCCCTGGAAGACGTTGCGGCCCTCGGGATCCTTGCGGTTGACCCACCAGGTGAAGTTGACCACCAGCTTCTGGAAGACCCGCTCCAGGAAGTCCAGGTCGCTGTGGCCGGTGAGCCGCCGGTCCATGCTGTTGATGAAGCGCGCCGCCCAGGCGTGCACGGGCGGGTTGACGTCGCTGAACTCCCACTCGTAGGCCGGGATCTGGCCGTTCGCGTGCAGGTGCCGGTCGCACAGCAGCACCTCGATCTGGTGTTTGGCCAGGTCGATGTCCACCATGGCGAGCGCGACGGCGTGGAAGGCCAGGTCCCAGGCGGCGAACCAGGGATACTCCCACTTGTCCGGCATCAGCAGGACGTCGTCGGCGTGCAGGTCGAACCAGGAGTGGTTGCGGTTGGTCGTGCGCGTCCACGCGTCGGCGCCGTGCTCGGCCAGCCAGGTCTCGACGTCGAAGTAGTAGTACTGCTTGCTCCACAGCAGGCCGGACAGGGCCTGGCGGAGGACGAGCGTCTCGTCCTGGCTCGCGTTCGCGGGGGTGAGCGCGGCGTAGAAGGCGTCCGCCTCGGCCCGCCGCGTCCGCAGCGTCTCGTCGAAGCCGGCGCCGAGCGGGTCGCGGACGGCGTGCTCATCGTCGACGGCGCTCAGCCGCACCCGCACGGTCGCCTCCCCGTGCGCGGGGACGGTCAGCGTGTGGTGGACGGCGGCCTTGGTGCCGGTGCGGCCGGGGTTCACCGCGCCGTCCTCGCCGCCGACGACGTGCCGGCCGATGCCGTCCTTGACGTACGGCCCGGCGTTCGCGCCGCCGAACAGGCGCTCGTTGTTGCTCTCGTTCTCGGTGAACAGCAGCGGCACGTCGGCCGCGCAGTACAGCCGGTACGCCCCCAGCTCCTGATGCTCGGCCCGGATCACGCCGGGCTCGGCGGCCCGCATCGCCGGCTTGGCCGTCCCGTGCGCCCACGACCAGGTGTTGCGGAACCAGAGCGTCGGCAGGACGTGGACGGTGGCCGCCTCGGGCCCCCGGTTGGCCACCGTGACCTGGACGAGCAGGTCACCGGGGTCGGCCTTGGCGTATTCGGCGAAGACGTCGAAGTAGCGGTCGCCGTCGAAGACGCCCGTCTCCAGCAGCTCGTACTCGAAGGCGTGCCGGTCGCGGGCCGCGCTGGTGGCGACGAGGTCGTTGTAGGGGAACGGGGCCTGCGGATACTTGTACAGGTAGCGCATGTAGGAGTGGGTCGGGGTGTTGTCGAGGTAGAAGTAGTACTCCTTGGGGTCCTCGCCGTGGTTGCCCTCGCCGTTGGTCAGTCCGAAGGGCCGCTCCTTCAGGATCGGGTCCTTGCCGTTCCACAGGGCCAGCGACAGGCACAACCGCTGCTTGTCGTCGCTGACCCCGCCGAGGCCGTCCTCGCCCCAGCGGTAGGCCCGGGAACGGGCGTGGTCGTGCGGGAAGTAGTTCCACGCGTCGCCGTTGAGGCTGTAGTCCTCGCGGACCGTGCCCCATTGCCGCTCGCTCAGGTAGGGCCCCCACTGGCGCCATGGCGCGTCCGGAGCGGGCGACTGCCGTAGTCGTTCTCGTTCTGCATCCATGGGCGCAGCATGCGCCGCCGACGGGGGGCTGTCATCAGTCGCGAGCGCCACCCGGCAGCGCCTTTTCGTAACAGCGGGTCAGCGGGGCGTCGACGTATGTGCCGTACGGCTCGGTCAGCGTGTACGCGTACTTCTCGTACAGCGCGATGGCCTCGGGCTGCCGCACCCCGGTGGCCAGCCGGAGCCGCAGGTAGCCCTGCTTGCCGGCCAGCTCCTCCAGCGCCGACAGCAGTGTCCTGGCGATGCCCCTGCCCCGGTATCCGGGCACCACGTACATCCGTTTGAGCTCACCGGTGACCGCGTCCACAGGCTGCACGGCTCCGCACCCGACGGCGCGGCCGTCCACGGACGCCACCAGGAACCTGGCCTCCGCCCGCACCTGCGAGCGCCCCTCCAGCCCGTAACGGGCCACCAGCTCGGCGAACGCCGCGTCGAGCAGCACGCCGAGCTCCCCGTCCGTGGCCGCTCGCTCCTCGATCAGCATGCTGGCATGGTACGAGCCGCCCGGCTCGCGGCACATGTCATCAAAGGCCGAGCACCCGGGCGGGCTCGGCGATGACCTGCTGGATGATCAGGCCGGCGGCGCCCAGCACGGCGGCGTCCGCGCCGATCCCCGAGACGACGAGAGGGGGCGGTGTGCCGCGCATCAGCCCCAGACGGGCGGCCAGGCCATCCCCGACCGGCCCTTCGAGCCAGGCGAACAGCGGCGCGAAGATCCCGCCGAGCACGATCCGGCCGGGATCCAGCAGGTGGACGGCCGAGGTGAGCGCCACGCCGAGCGCGTGCCCGGCCCGCTCGCACGCCTCCAGGGCGCGCGGGTCACCCGACTCCAGCCGCTCCACCAGCGACGCCACCGAGGCCGTCCCGCCGAGCAGGGCGTCCTGTCCCGCGTACACCTCCAGGCAGCCCCGCCCGCCGCACCGGCACGCGGGCCCGTCGGGCACGACGACGACGTGGCCGAGCTCGCCCGCCAGTCCGAACGTGCCCTTGAACAGCGTCCCGTCCACCACGAGCCCGGCGCCGACGCCGATCTCGCCCGACACGTACAGGAAGTCCGTCGCCCGGGAGCCGAACCACAACTCGCCGAGCGCCGCCAGGTTCGCCTCGTTGTCGATCGCCAGGGGCAGGTCGAACAGGTCCGCCACGCGCACGTCCCGCCAGCCCAGGTGCGGCGCGCTGCGCAGCACGCCGCCCTCGACCGTGCCGGGGACGGCCAGGGCCGCGCCGATGACGGTCAGCCCGGCCTGCTCGGCCTCCTCCGTGATCTCCTTGACCAGCTCGCGCAGCCCCCGCAGGATGCCGGCCGGGTGGGAGTTGCGGTTGTCGGCGGGCCGGGTCCTGCGCAGCCGTACGGTCCTGGTGACGTCGACCACGCACGCCGCGAGGTAGTCGATGTTGATCTCCAGGCCGAGCGTGGCCACCCGGTGCCCGCTCAGGGTCACCGCCACGCCGGGCCGCCCGCGCTCGCCGGCCCGCACCGCCCCGCTCTCGCTCACCACCCCCGCCTCCAGCAGGTCGGAGACCAGGCTGGACACGGTGGTCTTGGTCAGCCCGGTCATCTCAGCGAGCGCCGCGCGGGTGTGCGGTCCTGATCGGTGAAGTGTCCCCAAGACTACGGCCAAGTTTCGGGCGCGCATGGAATCATGCCGCACACCTCTTGACGACACTGTGCTCACCTCCTCAGGATTATGTACAGATTATGGACTAAACACTCGGAGCGCAGCTAGATGACCTCATTCACCCCGACCACCGACGACCGCTTCACCTTCGGCCTCTGGACCGTGGGCTGGCAGGCCCGCGACCCGTTCGGCGACGCCTCCCGGCCCGCGCTCGACCCGGTCGAGAGCGTGCACCGCCTGGCCGAGCTGGGCGCGCACGGCGTCACCTTCCACGACGACGACCTGCTCGCCGTCGAGCCCGACCGGGACAAGGCCATCGCCGCGTTCAGGAAGGCGCTGGACGAGACCGGCATGAAGGTGCCGATGGCCACCACGAACCTGTTCACCCACCCGGTGTTCAAGGACGGCGCCTTCACCAGCAACGACCGCGACGTGCGCCGCTACGCGCTGCGCAAGGTGATCAGGAACATCGACCTGGCCGCCTCGCTCGGCGCCACCACCTACGTCTGCTGGGGCGGGCGCGAGGGCGCGGAATCCGACGCCGCCAAGGACGTCAAGGCCGCTTTCGAGCGCTACAAGGAGGGCCTCGACCTGCTCTGCTCGTACGTCCGCGAGCGCGGCTACGACATCCGCTTCGCCATCGAGCCCAAGCCGAACGAGCCCCGCGGCGACATCCTGCTGCCGACCATCGGCCACGCCCTGGCGCTCATCAACGAGCTGGAGCACCCTGAGATGGTGGGCCTCAACCCCGAGGTCGGCCACGAGCAGATGGCCGGGCTCAACTTCGTGCACGGCATCGCCCAGGCCCTCTGGCACGGCAAGCTCTTCCACATCGACCTCAACGGCCAGCACGGCCCGAAGTACGACCAGGACCTGATCTTCGGCCACGGCGACCTCAAGAGCGCCTTCTTCCTGGTGGACCTCCTGGAGAACGGCGGCTACGACGGCCCGCGCCACTTCGACTACAAGCCGCTGCGCACCGAGGACGCGCAGGACGTGTGGGACTCGGCCGCGGCCAACATGCGCACCTACCTGATCCTCAAGGAGAAGTCGCGCGCCTACCGGGCCGACCCCGAGGTGCAGGACGCCCTGCGCGCCTCCCGGGTGGACGAGCTCGCCCAGCCCACCCTCGCGGCCGGCGAGACCTGGCGGGACCTGGCCAAGGACGACTTCGACCCCGAGGTGGCGGCCAAGCGCGGCTTCCACTTCACCCGGCTCAACCAGCTCGCCCTTGAACACCTCATGGGGGTACGTGGATGATCCAACCCATCAGCGTCCAGCTCTACACCGTCAGGGAGTCCTTAGCCGCCGACCGCGACGGCACCCTGCGCATGATCGCGGAGGCCGGCTACCGCGCCGTGGAGCCCTTCGATCCGACAACCGATCCCGAGGGCTTCCGGCGGGTCGCCGACGACCTCGGGCTGAGCGTGTCGAGCACGCACGCGTACGCGCTGCTCAGCCAGGAGCCCGCGGAGGTCTTCGACGCGATCGCCACGGTCGGCACCGACCTGGTGATCGTGCCCGGCGGCATCGCGGAGGAGGAGTTCACCGGCCACGACGGCCTCGCGCGCACCGCCGACCTGCTGAACGGCCTGGCCGAGCAGGCCGCCGGGCACGGGATGCGGATCGGCTACCACAACCACTGGTGGGAGATCGAGCCCCAGGTGGACGGCCGGCACGCGCTCGAAGTGCTGGCCGGCCTGCTCGCCCCTGAGGTGTTCCTGGAGATCGACACCTACTGGGCGGCGGTGGGCGGCGCCGAGGTGCCCGGCCTGCTCGGCCGCCTCGGCGACCGCGTGCTGGCGCTGCACGTCAAGGACGGGCCGGTGGTCAAGGGCGAGCCGCACACCGCGGTGGGCCGGGGCGTCATGCCCGTGCCCGAGATCCTGGCCGCCGCGCCCGGCGCCTGGCGCGTCGTCGAGCTCGACGAGTGCGCGACCGACGTCTTCACCGCGCTCGCGGACAGCCACGCCTACCTCACCTCCTTGGAGGGCTCTTGAGCAACGGCCCCGTCGGCGTCGCCCTGGTCGGCGCCGGAGTGATCAGCGGGGAGTACCTCCGCAACCTCGGCGCCTTCCCCGACGTGCGCGTGCTCGGCCTGGCGGACCTCGACACCGGCCGGGCCGCCCAGGTCGCGCGCGAGCACGGCGTGCCCGTGTCCGGCGACCTCGCCACGGTCCTGGCCGTGCCCGAGGTCGAGATCGTGGTCAACCTGACCGTCCCGTCCGCGCACGCGGCGGTCGCGCTGGAGTGCCTGCGCGCGGGCAAGCACGTGTACGGCGAGAAGCCCCTGGCGATGGACGTCGACGAGGGCGCCAAGGTCATGGCGGAGGCCGCCGGCCTCGGCTTACGGGTCGGCGGCGCCCCCGACACCTTCCTCGGTCCCGGGCTCCAGTCGGCGGTGCACGCCCTGCGCTCCGGCCTCATCGGCGAGCCGGTCGCCGTCACGGCGGCTACGCAGAGCCTCGGCCCCGAGTCCTGGCATCCCAATCCCGAGTTCTTCTACCAGCCCGGCGGGGGCCCGCTCTTCGACCTGGGCCCCTACTACCTGACCGCCCTGGTGTCCCTGCTCGGTCCCGTCAGCCGGGTGGCGGCGAGCACGCGCAGGGCGCGCGCCGAGCGGGTCGTCGGCTCGGGCCCCAAGGCGGGCACCGTCTTCCCGGTCGACGTCCCGACCCACGTCAACGCCCTGCTGGACTTCCCCGGCTCGGCCACGGCGGCCGCCACGTTCAGCTTCGACTCCTCCGTCAGCCGCCGGATCATCGAGATCATCGGCACCGAGGGCGCCCTGTCCCTGCCCGACCCGAACACCTTCGCCGGCCCGCTGCTGGTCCGTGACCTGTACGAAAGCGACTGGCGCGAGCTGCCGGTGCCCGCCACCACGGCGAGCCGGGGCATCGGCGTGCTGGACCTGGCCAGGTCACTGCGCGCGGGCACGCCGCACCGCGCCTCCGGCGATCTGGCCCACCACGTGCTGGAGCTCATGTCCGCCATCGCGGAGTCGAGCGAGCGCGCCGAGTTCCGCTCCATCGCCTCCACCACGACCGCCCCCGAACCGCTGCCGGCCGACTGGGATCCGTACGCCGCGACCCTGTCCTGACCCCCGGGCTGCGGCGGCGGGAGCGCCGCCCAGCCCTTCTCTTCGAGCAGGATTGATTACCTTAAGTTATATCAGCCTTACACAGGGGCATCTTCCACAGACCTTGGGGCATGACTACTTTACGTAATCGCGTGATTACGCATAAGCCCGAAGGTGGTCCCATGCGTGTCCTGATCCAGCTCCGCCCCGCCGCCGGCGTCGTCGCCTCGGTGATCGATCCAACCGTCGCCTCCACGGTCGCCGATGTTGTCACCGACCTGCCAGGGGTCCAGCTCGACCAGGTGTTCACCCCCGTGCCGGTGCCACGTCCCGTCTCCCCGCACGGCCTGTCGCCGCACCAGCGGGTGCGCTTCTCCTTCGCCGCCGAGGACGCCTCCGTGCTGGTGCGCGGCGAGATTCCCGACGCCGAGGTGGCGACCAGGGCCTCGTTGCTGCAGTCGGCGGTCCGCGAGGTGACCGGTGTGTTCGCCGACCCGGCCGTCGAGCCGGTCATCACCTGCGGCGGCGACCGGCCCGTCGGCGACTGGCGCGACGTCCGGCGGCTCCTGCACGTCTCCGACCTGTGGGCGAAGGGCCACGACGGCTCCGGCGTGGCCCTCGCCATCGTCGACACCGGCATCAACGCCGAGCACGTCGGCGCGCGGCTCGGCGAGGACGTCATCATCGACGCGGAGCGGAGCTGGAGCCCGCCCGGCGTGGCCAAGACGCCAGGGGCCTACGAGGTCGACCACGGCTCCATGTGCGCCTTCGACGCCTTGCTCGCCGCCCCCAAGGCGACCCTGCTCGACATCGCCCTGCTGCAGAGCCAGGGCTCCGGGCTCGGTGGGTTCCTGTCCGACGCGATCGCGGCCTACGCCCACCTGCGCGGCGTCATCGACGCCATGCCGGAGGCGTCGAGGTCCCTGGTGGTCAGCAACAGCTGGGGCACGTTCTCGCCCGCCGGCGACTTCCCGCCCGGGCATCCGGGCAACTACTCCGACAATCCCGCGCACCCGTTCAACGTGATCGTCGGGAGCCTGGAGGACGCGGGCGCCGACATCCTGTTCGCGGCGGGCAACTGCGGCCGCGAGTGCCCCGACCGCAGGTGCGGCTACGCCGACCGCCCGATCATCGGCGCCAACAGCCACCCCGGCGTCCTGTCCGTCGCCGGCGTCGACACCCGCAGGCGGCGGGTCGGCTACTCCTCGCAGGGCCCCGGCCGGCTCTCCGACCGCAAGCCCGACATCGCCGCCTACACGCACTTCGCCGGCTCGCAGGCCGTCGGCGCCGCCGACACCGGCACCTCCGCCGCCTGCCCCGCGGCCGCCGGCGTGGTCGCCGCGCTGCGCACCCACCGGGCCGCCACCCGGCTCTCCCCCGACCAGCTCCGCACGCTGCTGCACCGCACCGCCGACGACCGCAGCACGGTGGGCTTCGACCACGACTACGGCTATGGCGTCATCGACCCGGCCGGCGTCCTGGCCGCCCTCGGCAGGCAGAACAGCCCGCGCGCGGCCTGAGCCCGGGGCAACGCGTTGGCTTGAGCCGGGCGGACCCGCAAGAATGGCGCGATGGCTGAAAGTGCCGAGACCGACTGGGTCTCTAGGTTCGCGGACGAGGTGATCTCCGAGGCGGAGAGACGCGCTCCCGGCAAACCCATCGTCTGCGCCTCCGGGCTGAGCCCGTCGGGCCCCATCCACCTGGGCAACCTGCGCGAGGTCATGACGCCCCACCTGGTCGCCGACGAGATCCGGCGGCGCGGGCTGGAGTGCGTGCACCTGCTGTCCTGGGACGACTACGACCGCTTCCGCAGGGTTCCGGCGGGCATCGACCCCGGCTGGGCCGAGCACATCGGCAAGCCGCTCACCTCGGTGCCCGCTCCGCCCGGGAGCCCGCACGCCAACTGGGCCGAGCACTTCAAGGCGCCGATGACCGAGGCCCTGGCGGCGCTGGGCGTCGACTACCGCGGCATCAGCCAGACCGAGCAGTACACGTCGGGGGCCTACCGGGAGCAGATCCTGCTGGCCGTGCGCGAGCGGGCGGCGATCGACGGCGTGCTCGCGCGTTACCGGACCAAGCAGGTGGAGACGTACTTTCCGTACAAGCCCTACTGCGACCTGTGCGAGCGTGACCTGACGACGGTCACCGCGTACGACGAGGAGACGACCGAGCTGGCCTACACCTGCGAGTGCGGGTTCGGCGAGACCGTGCGGCTGGCCGAGCACGACCGCGGCAAGCTCGTGTGGAAGGTCGACTGGCCGATGCGCTGGGCGTACGAGGGGGTGGTGTTCGAGCCGTCAGGGGTCGACCACCATTCTCCCGGCTCGGCGTGGATCGTCGGCGGGGAGCTCGTGGGCGCGGTGTTCGGCGGCACGCGGCCCATCGGCCCGATGTACGCCTTCGTCGGCATCACCGGCATGGCCAAGATGAGCAGCTCCAAGGGCGACGTGCCGACGCCGGCCGACGCGCTGCAGATCATGGAGGCGCCGGTGCTGCGCTGGCTCTACGCCCGCCGCAAGCCCGCCCAGTCCTTCAAGGTCGCCTTCGACCAGGAGATCCAGCGGCTCTACGACGAGTGGGACGCCCTGGGCCGCAAGGTCGCCGCCGGCCAGGCCCAGCCCGCCGAGCTGGCCGCCCACCACCGCGCGGTGAGCACGGACGCGGGCCCGCTGCCTGCCACCCCGCGCCCGCTCCCCTACCGGACGCTGGCCTCCATCGTGGACATCACGACCGGGCACCCCGACCAGACCCTGCGCATCCTGCGCGACCTCGACGGCGTCGAGGCCCTCGACGAGGCCCGCCCCCGCCTGGACCGGGCGCAGCGCTGGGTCGACGACCACGTGCCCGCCGACCAGCGCACCCGCGTGCGCGAGGCGCCGGACCAGGAGCTGCTCGACTCGCTCGGGGGCGGCGAGCGCGAGTCGTTGCGGCTGCTGGCCGACGGCCTGGACGACTGGTCGCTCGACGGCCTCACCACGCTCGTCTACGGCGTGCCGAAGCTCCAGGCCGGGCTGGCGGCCGACGCCGCGGCGACGCCCGAGCTGAAGGCGGCGCAGCGGGCCTTCTTCGCGCTGCTCTACACCCTGCTCGTCGGCCGCGACACCGGGCCGCGGCTGCCCACGCTGCTGCTGGCGGTGGGCGCCGACCGGGTCCGCAAGCTCATCGGGGCCTGAACGTACCGAATTGCTGTGAACACAGCGGGCTTGTATTTCGAAGCCGGATTCACAGCAATAGTGCATGACGTCATTATTGGGAAGGGTTTGGAACGGTTTACACAATTGATATGCGCTCGTCCTCTTCGCGTGATCGTGCTCGCCCCAATCCGGCCGCCGCGAGCACGGCCACGCCAAGATCGAATGGACGATTGCCCAGCTAGATGCGGTGAGGCCCCGCGCCTCGGCCGCCGGCTCCACACCTCCGGAGAAACCGGCGAAGAGATCATTTGGCGGGCCCAAGAAGCCCTGATCCCGACAGGTCCGCCATAAAATCGATCTATGCAAGGCAGCTTCAAGTGGGTTGCATGTAGGGCGAGGCATCTTGATGCCATGAACAAGCAGCTCTTCGCCGCCAGCGTCAGTGTCATCGTTCCCGCGATGAACGAGGCCGAGAATCTTCCCCACGTCTTCGCCACGCTGCCCGACTGGATCGACGAGGTGGTCCTGGTCGACGGCAACTCCATCGACGACACCATCGCCGTTGCGCGCAGGCTGCGTCCCGACCTCCGGGTCGTCGTGCAGAGCCGGCGCGGCAAGGGCAACGCCCTCATCGAGGGCTTCGCGGCCGCCCGGGGCGACATCATCGTGATGATCGACGCCGACGGCTCCACCGACGGCAGGGAGATCGCCTCCTTCGTCACCACGCTCGTCAACGGCGCCGACTTCGCCAAGGGCTCCAGGTACGCCCCCGGCGGCGGCTCCGACGACCTCAGCCCCGTGCGCTCGCTCGGCAACAAGGTCCTCACCGGGCTGACCAACCTCATCTACGGCACCCGGTTCACCGACCTCTGCTACGGCTACAACGCCTTCTGGGCCCACCACCTCGACGCCCTCGACCTCGACTGCGACGGTTTCGAGATCGAGACCCTGATGAACGTCCGCGCCGCCCAGGCCGGTCTCGTCATCCGGGAGGTCCCCAGCCACGAGCGTTCGCGCATCTACGGTGCGAGCAACCTGCACGCCGTGCGCGACGGCTGGCGCGTCCTCAAGACGATCCTGCGGGAGCGTACGCGGGGCACGGCCATGGCAGGCCAGACCCAAGTGGCGCTGGCCAAATAGAGGGTGACATCCTCGGACAATGCGTTACATAGTGATCGGGGCAGGGGCAGTCGGCGGCACCATCGGCGCCCGCCTGTTTCAAGGCGGGCACGATGTCGTCCTCATCGCACGCGGAGCCCACTACGAGGCGCTGAAGCGCGACGGCCTGCGTCTGATCACCCCTGACTCGACCGAGACCCTGCCCATCCCCGCCGCGGACGGCCCCGTGCCCACCCGCGGCGACGACGTGCTCATCCTGGCCACCAAGTCACAGGACACGATCGCCGCGCTGGCCCCCTGGCCGGCCTCCCTGCCCGTGGTGTGCGCCCAGAACGGCGTGGCCAACGAGCGCATGGTCCTGCGGCGGTTCGAGCACGTCTACGGCATGTGCGTGTGGCTGCCCGCCCAGCTCCTGGAGCCCGGCGTCGTGGCGGCGGCCGGCCATCCCTACTCCGGCATGCTGCACGTCGGACGTTATCCACAGGGTGTGGACGACGTCGCCCAGCAGATCGCCGACGACCTCGGCAAGCGCGGCCTCGTGGGACGCGCCTCCTCCGACGTGATGCGCTGGAAGTACGGCAAACTGCTCGGCAACCTGGCCAACGCCGTCGAGGCGCTCATCGGGCACGTCCCCGGCCTGTCCGACGTGGCCGCGCGGGCCAGAGCCGAGGCCAGGACCGTGCTCGACGCGGCCGGCATCGCCTACTCCACCGACGAGGACGAGGCCGAGGTGCGCGGCCACCAGGTGGACGTACGGCCCATCGAGGGCGTCGCGCGCGGCGGCGGCTCGTCGTGGCAGAGCCTGGCCAGGGGCAGCGGCTCCATCGAGGCCGACTACCTCAACGGCGAGATCGTGCTGCTCGGCCGCCTGCACGGCGTGCCCACCCCCGTCAACGAGGTGCTGCGGCGCGAGGCCGGCCAGGCCGCCCGCGAGAAGCAGCAGCCCGGCGCGATGCCGGTGGAGCGGCTGCTCGCCCTCATCGACGAGCGCGCCACGGCCTGACCTCACTCATCGACGCGCGCTCCACGCGGCGCGACCTCGCTCATCCGCGCCAAGGCCTGACCCTGCTCATCGACGCGCGTTGCGCAACCTGATCCCGCTGAACTCCAGCGAGCTCCCCGTCACCTCGTTCCAGAACGGCCACAGGTTGTCCAGCACCCGGAGCTGGATCCCCGCCTCCTCGTGCAGCTCGAACAGGTCGCCGACCGGCTCGGGCGGGCCCAGCGGCAACACGGCGACCCTGGCGACCACGGCGTGCGGCGGGTCGCCGATGGGCACGAAGTCGGCGGCGGGCAACCGGTAGGCGTACAGCCGCACGTCCATGAGGGCCTTCAGCCAGCCGTACTCGATGGCGTGCACCCGATCGCCGCAGCCCGCGCCGATGATGCGCACGGTGTCCGCCTCGGTGGTGCGCGGACCGACCCATGCCATCGCCCGCGGGCAGGCGCGCGGAAACCAGTAGTCGGGGCAGCGGTCGTGACCGACCGCCCACACGTACGGATCGGACAGGGCGGTCGTCACCGCGACGTGCGGCACGAACCGCTCGATGGTCGGATCCTCCGAGAAGTGCAGCACCTCACCGGGCTCGGGTCTCATGAACGCCATCATCGCGCATATCCAGCCGATCGCCGGGCAGGGGAAACGCGCTCTTCGACGACAAGGGGTGAGTTGGATGATCTTGTTAGGGCTGGTTCTGGTCCTGCTCGCCGGCGGCGCGGTAGCTTTGGTCGCCACCGAGGAAAGTGCCAGGTACATCCTGTTCGGATACACCTTCGAACTGAACCACGTGCAGATGTTCCTCGCGGGCGCGGCGGCGGCGGCCGTCCTGCTGCTGGGCATCTGGATGATCAAGGCGGGCTCGCGCCGGGGCGCGCTGCGCCGCCGTAAGCAGCGCAGCGCGCGGGCCGAGGCCTCCAGCCGGGTGGCCCGGCTGGAGGACGAGAAGCGCGATCTGCAGCGGAAGCTCGAACGCGAGAAGGCGCACGAGCCGACACCCGAGCCGGCGCCCGAGCCGGTCAAGGAGCCTGGCGACCGCCTCGTTGCCCGTGGCAGCGAGGACACCAGGCCGTGAATCAGGCGGTCTGCACGCTCTGGCGGGAGGGCAGCAGGTTGCCCTCCCGCCAGAGCGCGAAGCCGGTGATCAGTGCGCCGACCCCCTCCCAGAGGCCGACGCCGAAGAACTTGCCGGGCGCCGCCCCGGTCAGTACGAGCGTGCTGAAGACGACGAACGTCACGAGCCTGAACGGGACGGTCCACCGGAAGAACGGGGTGTAGTTCGCCGACGCGGCGAACAGGTAGTAGACGCCCATGTTCACTGCCGCCATCGACGAGGCGGCCATATAGACCAGCGTGTAGTCACCGGCGGGCCGCGTGTCGAGCACCTCGAAACCGAGCATGGCCAGCAGGGTTCCGGGCGAGATCAACCCGAGCAGGCCGAGCACGAAAGCGAGGAAGCCGAAGACCGCGATGGTCCAGCCGGAGAAAGAACGCGGAAGACGCACAGAAATCCTTTCAAAGGGGGGTGTACTCTGCGAGGCGATCTCATCATGCACCCGGAGGTCGCATGCCCCCCACGCGTGGCCGTCCCATCGCGCTGAAACTGCTCATCCTCCTGCTCGTCCCGCTCCTGTCCCTCGTGGGGCTGTGGGCGTTCGCGGCAGGCCTCACCGGCGGCGACGGTCTGCGCCTGCTGCAGATCAACGAGCTGGCCACCAACTTGGCCACGCCTTCGGAACAGGTCAACATCGAGCTCCAGAGCGAGCGGCTGGCCTCGGTGGAGTTCCTGGTCACCGGCCGGGGCGTCGACAAGCTCGCCAGACAACGCGGCGAGACCGACCGCGCCGTGAAGACCTTCCGCGAGCTGACCAAGCGTCTGCGTGACCTGACGCCCGAGATGACCACGCAGCTCCTCGCGGTCAACGGCAAGATCGACCAGCTCACGGACGTGCGCCGCGAGGTGGACGGCACGCTGGTCGCGCCGCTCGACGTGATCGACGGCTACAGCCAGATCGTGGACGCCTCCTTCCGGATGTACGACGCCATGATCCTGGTGCCCGACATGACCCTCTACCAGCAGGCCCGCGCGGTCACCATGCTGGGCGAGGCCAAGGACGTGCTGTCCAGGGAGCGGGCGGTGATCGCCGTGGTGCTCGCCAAGGGCCGGGTGGAGGCCAGGGAGCGGGAGAAGTTCACCGGGATGGTCGCCACCAGGCGGCTGCTCTACTCCCAGGCGCTCTCGCACCTGGAGGGCGACCTGCGCCGCCCGTACGCGTTGCTGACCAACGCGCCGGCCTACGAGGAGTTCCTGAAGGCCGAGGACGCCATCAAGGGCCAGGCGGCCACGACCGGCCTGCCCGCCGCCGCGGCCACCTGGCCCATCGACGGCCAGAACCTGTGGGCGGCGGTCGAGCGCAACCAGGCCCTGGCCGTGCAGGGCATCTCGACCAAGGTCATGCCCACGGCCATCGGCATGCTGGTCAAGATCGGCGTGGCGGGCGGCGTGGGCCTGCTCGCCGTCATCGCCTCGATCGTCCTGTCGCTCCGCTTCCGGGGACGCCTGGTGCGCGAGCTGGCCGGCCTCCGCGACGTCGCCACGGAGCTGGCGGAGATCCGGATGCCGGGGCTGGTCAAGCGGCTGCGCACCAACGTCGAGCCGCCGACGCCGGCCGAGGTCGCGCCGCTGGTGGTCAAGACGTACACCTCCGAGGTGGACGACATCGTCGAGGCGTTCAACAACGTGCAGTCCACGGCGGTCGAGGCCGCGGTGAGCCAGGCCAGGCTGCGCCACGGCGTCAGCCAGGTCTTCGTCAACCTGGCCCGCCGCAACCAGTCGCTGCTGCACCGGCAGCTCCTCCAGCTCGACGGCATGGAGCGGGCCACGGAGCAGCCTGAGACGCTGGCCGACCTGTTCAAGCTCGACCACCTGACCACCCGCATGCGGCGGCACGCCGAGAGCCTCATCATCCTGTCGGACCACGCGCCCGGCCGTGGCTGGCGCAACCCGGTGCGGATCCTCGACGTGCTGCGTGCGGCCGTCGCGGAGGTCGAGGAGTACGAGCGGGTGGAGGTGCTCCAGCCGCCGCCGGTCGCGCTGCTGGGCGCGGTGGTCACCGACGTGGCCCACCTGGTGGCCGAGCTGGTCGAGAACGCCACCCTCTTCTCACCGCCCCAGACCAAGGTGGACGTGCGCAGCGCCCTCACCCCGCACGGCCTCATGGTGGAGGTCGAGGACCGCGGGCTCGGCCTGCCCCGCGCCGAGCTCGACGAGCTCAACGAGCGGCTGGCCAAGATGCCGGAGTTCGATCTGGCGCAGAGCGACCGGCTCGGCCTCTTCGTGGTCGGCAGGCTGGCGGCCCGGCACGGCGTCAAGGTGACCCTCACCCCGTCGCCGTACGGCGGGCTGACCGCGATGGTGGCCCTGCCCTCAGTCCTCCTGGCCGACCAGCCCGTGCTCAGCGGGCGGTAGGTAGGCCATGCCGCCGGAGGCGCGGGCGGCCGCGGCGGCGAGCAACCGCTGGTGGGCGAAGCCCGCCAGCAGTTGCTCCGCCTCCGCGACGGTGAAGAAGCCGTAGTCGTCGAGCTCCTCGGTCTGCAGCGTGATCGGCGTGCCCGAGGATGTCTCACCGCAGTCGAACATGAAGTTGACCAGCGGATGGGGGATGTCGGGCCGGCCGTCCACCCAGCTCACCGCGAGCAGCCTGCCGACCTCCACGACCAGCCCGACCTCCTCGGCCACCTCCCGGGCGCACGCCTGCGCGGGATGCTCGCCCGCGTCGATGATGCCGCCGGGGAACGACCAGTGCTCACGGTAGTTGGGATCGACCAGCAGGACCCGGTCGTGCTCATCCGTGATGTACGCCGCCGCTCCGGCGATCACCCGATTGACCGTGGCCCAGAAATCGTTCACACAGGCACTATGGCAGAACCTGCAGCAGCGCCTGCTTCTTCGCCTTGGCGGGCTCGGCGACCCGCTGGAGCTCCTTGCCCGCGCCGTCGAACACGACGAGCGTGTTGTGCGACGCGCCCGCGACCCGCACGACCAGCCGGCCGTCGGCCAGGTAGGACGCGCCGATCAGCTTGCCCTTGACGGTCGGCGTGAGCTTCCGGCCGGTGACCAGGTCCACGACGACCGGCTTGAACGCGCTGGGCCAGCCACCGTCTCCCAGCATGTCGGAATTCTGCGGGAACTCCACGATCGCGTTGCGGCCGTCGGGCGACAGGCTCTGCACGTGGGTGACCAGCTTGACGCCCTTGGCCCTGACGGACTTGCCCGACTTGACGTCGAGCCGGTAGACGGCGTCGGCCTCGCCGGTGTAGCCGGCGACGTAGCGGCCGTCGGCCGACCAGGCCAGGTGACAGACGCCCTTGGACCGGCCCAGCTTGCGCGGGGCGCCACTGCCGTCGGCCTTGACCGCCATGATCGTTTCACCCTGACCCGTGTAGGCGACCTGCGCCGAGTCGCCGGACCAGACCGGGGTGAGGCAGGGCGTGCTGCCCTGCAGACCGCTCACGAGCGTGGTGGTCTTGCCGGCCTGGCTGACCCGCAGGGCACCGCCGCTCGTCACCCAGGCGGCCTTCTTGCCGTCCGGGGAGGCGGAGAACTGCTGCATGGTGCCGATCTTGGCGAGGGTGCTCCATTTTCCACCCTCGTACCGGTTGAGCTGGCTGCCGGCATAGACGCCGGCGCCGGACAACTTAGGAGCGGCGGCGGCGGTCGCGGTGGAAGGAACGAGCAGAACGGCGCCGAGCGCGACGCCGGCGACAACATGGATCTTCATGACAGACCATGGTGCCCGATTCGCGGCCGCCGCTGATCAAAGACGCAGAAACGGCTCGCTGAAGTGAGCCGTGGAGAGAACGGCCCCCTCGGCCCGCAGACCGGCGAGCACCTCGGCCCTGGTGCGCGCGGCCGTCTCCTGGTCGTCGTCGTAGAGGTAGCGCACGCTGGGATCGTCGAGCTGGACGGGGTGGAGCACGAGGTCGCCGGTCATGGCCACCTCACCGACCCGGACGATCTGGTGCCCGGGGGTGTGGCCGGGCGCGAAGTGCACGTGAACGCCCGGTGAGACCTCCGCGTGGCCCTCGACGACCTGCAACTGCCCCTTGATCGGGGTCACGAGGCTGTCGAGCGCCGGGCCCTGCGCGGCGTCCAGCTCGGCCCGCTGGAGCACGTAACGCGCGTTCTCGAACGCGGGCGCGCCGCCGGCCACCACGCCGCCGGCGTGGTCGCTGTGCAGGTGGGTGAGGACGACGGTGCCGATGTCGGCGGGCGTGACGCCCGCTGCGGCCAGCTCGCCGGCCAGCGTGCCGGGGACTGGCGCCCACGTGGACGCCGGCGAGTCCGTGCCGCCGATGCCGGTGTCGACGAGGGTCAGCCGCCCGGCCGCGTCACGGAGCAGGTAGCAGTGGAAGTGCAGGACCCACGGCTCGTCCTGGAGCCCGGAACCGGGGAACATCTCGGCGAGCGGGCGGCGGATGGCCGCCCCCATGGGGCCCACGGCGTCGCAGAGTGGTGTCACCTCGACGCCGGACACGTTCATCGGTTGGTGCGGCACCCGGCCAGACTACGCGGCGACGGGGTGGCGCGGGACGTACTCGTTCTCGAGGTCGGCGGCGTAGACGGCGCGGCAGCAGTGCGCGCACCGGTACATGATGGGGCCTTCGTCGAGCTCGTGGTGGCACTGCGGGCAGTGGTTGACGGTCTTCATGGTGCTCCCCCAAGGAGTCTTTCGTTCGTCCTATGGAACCCTCACCGAGTTGCAGGGGTCCTGCATGTCACTTGACATACGATGACGCCGCGCCGCAGCGGGTTCTGTGCTGTTCGCCACACGCTGCCGCGGTAATTTTCCACGCGGCACGGCGGCGAGAAGAACATTGTCATGTCCTCTGCCCTCGTCCCGGGCGAGAACACCCCGGAACCGCCCGGGAATAGTCCAAGAGGGCTAGGCGTTGCATGACTCGGAGGCGTGGTAGGTTGCCACCAGCGTTGAGCTTCCGCTCCGCTGATCTCCAGTGAAGCCCAGCCCCATTCTTGAGGGCCCGGCTTGTTCTCATTGCTCGCCGGTGCCCTGTGGGCGCGGCGCATTTCCCCCAAGGAACTCATCATGTCTGTGCAAACCATTCCGGAACAGCGCTCCGGCGTGCCCCTACGGCAGGTCCACGGCCTGCTCGACGTGCGGGACAACGCCGCCTTCATCCGCGCCGGGCACCTGCCCGGCCCCGGCGACGTCCGCCTGACGCCCGACAAGGTCCGGCAGTACGACCTGCGGCCCGGCGACAAGGTCGCGGCCTCCTTCGCCGGCAACAAGCTCGTCGGCGTCGACGCGGTCAACGGCTCCGCCGACTGGCGCGGCCGGCCGGACTTCGCCGCCCTGACACCCATCCACCCCACCGAGCGGCTCACCATCGAGACCGAGTCGCTCAGCACCCGGGTCATCGACCTGTTCGCGCCCATCGGCAAGGGGCAGCGCGGCCTCATCGTGGCGCCGCCCAAGGCCGGCAAGACCATGGTCCTGCAGGCGCTGGCCGCCGGGATCGCCCGCAACCACCCCGAGGCGCACCTCATGGTGGTCCTGGTGGGCGAGCGGCCCGAGGAGGTCACCGACATGCGGGCCACGATCCCGGGCGAGGTCTTCTCCTCCACCTTCGACCACCCCGACCGCGACCACGCGGCCATCGCGGAGCTGGCCATCGAGCGCGCCAAGCGGCTCGTGGAGGCCGGACAGGACGTGGTGCTGCTGCTCGACTCGCTGACGCGGCTCGGGCGGGCCTACAACAACCTGGCGCCCGGCGGCGGGCGCATCCTCACGGGCGGCATCGACGCCCGCGCCCTCTACCCGCCCAAGCGCTTCTTCGGCGCCGCCCGCAACGTCGAGGGCGGCGGCTCGCTCACCATCCTCGCCACCGCGCTGGTGGACACGGGGTCGCGGATGGACAACAGCCTGTACGAGGAGTTCAAGGGCACGGGCAACATGGAGGTGCACCTGACCCGCGAGCTCGCGGAGCGCCGCCTCTTCCCGGCCATCGACCTGGACGCCTCCGGGACGCGGCGCGAGGAGATGCTGCTGCACCCGCAGGAGCGGCAGGTGGTCTGGCGGCTGCGCCGGATGTTCAGCGCGCTGGAGAAGCGGCAGGGGCTGGAGATCCTCGTCGACAAACTGCGCTCCACCCCCTCCAACGCCGCCTTCCTCCTTGAGGCCGCCACCGCCTGACGGGCTCACGACACATGCGGCTTACGGCCTGACACGCATACGGCCCCTCCGCCTGACACTTCGCGGGTGCACCAGAATGGGCGCCATGCTGGCCGACATCGCCGAATACCTCATCTGCCCTGTCTGCGGCACCGACGTGCGACTCGACGAGCGAGCCCTGCGGTGCGCGCGGGGGCACACCTTCGATGTCGCCAAGCAGGGATACGTCAGCCTGCTCACCGGGTCCAAGGCGCCCGGCACCGCCGACAGCGCCGAGATGGTGGCCGCGCGGGCCGCGTTCCTGGACGCCGGGCACTACGCTCCGCTGGCCGACGCGGTCGCGCGGACCGTACGAGAGCTGGTGGGCGGCGAGAACGCTCCCGCAGAACATGAGTCCTCTACGGAAACCAATGACGGCGCAGAGCTCAGGGCGTACCGTGGGGCGGGAATGGAGGCCGGTCATGGCCTGGGACCAGCGACGGGTCCTGTGCCTGGCCGGAAGTCCGTCGATGATCGTCACGCGGAGAGCAGGGCCGCGCCGGTGATCGTCGACGCCGGCGCGGGAACCGGGCACTACCTGGCGACCGTGCTCAACACCGTGGACGACGCCATCGGGATGGCCTTCGATGTGTCCAAGCACGCAGTACGCCGGGCGGCGCGGGCGCACCCGAGGGCGGGGGCGTTCGTGGCGGACGTGTGGCTGCCGCTGCCGATCAGAGGCGGGGTGGCCGACGTGGTGATCGACGTGTTCGCGCCCAGGAACGGGCCGGAGTTCGGCAGGATCCTGCGGCCCGGCGGGGTGGTGGTGGTCGTCACGCCCGCGAAGGCGCATCTGAGCCCGCTGGTCGGGGAGCTGGGTCTGCTCTCCGTCGACGACGACAAGGAGCTCAGGGTCGCGCGCAGCCTGGAGGGCTTCACCGAGATCGGGCGGAGCTCGATCGCGTTCGACATGGAGTTGTCGCCTGGCGAGGTGGCCCAGGTGGTCGGGATGGGCCCGAGCGCGTGGCACACCGACGTGGCCGAGTTGGAGGAGCGAATCGCGGCATATACCTCCCGAAATGTGGCGAAAGGACAGCACAAAGTAAGAGTGCGGGCGGCCTTTCGTCTGTCTATCTTCGAGCCTGCGGCCCGATCAAGTTCTGTTCCTTGACGGACATGTGTGACCGGTGTTACAGATGGGGCATTTAGTCCGAAATTCCCCCACATTCTCTGAGAAATTCCGCCACGCAGGCGCAATACTGGACGGCATCCCGGACCCGGAGGGGCGCGGGACATCATAGGGAGGGGGCGCGCCGGATGAAGGCGGAGGAACGCTGGCAGGCCAGGTTCCGGGCGTCGCGCATGACGCTGCCCTCCTGGGCGCGCCAGGCCCCGAACCGCTCCATCTACCGCTCCAACGCGACCGGCACGTGGGAGGTCTACGCCTGGGACCGGGTGACCGGCACCACCCGCCAGGTCACCGACCGGCCCAAGGGCACCGCCTACGCCGCCATCGACCCCACCGGCCAGTGGATCTACTGGTTCGCCGACACCGGGGGCGACGAGTTCGGCGTGTGGTGGCGCCAGCCGTTCACCGGAGGCCCCGACGAGCTGGTCGCCCCCGACCTGCCGGCGGGCCAGCCCGGCGGCATCGCGCTGTCCACGACGGGCGTCGCGGCGATCAGCCTGGCCAGCGAGGGCTCCTTCCGCGTGCACCTCGTCCGCGAGGGCGAGCCGGCCCGTGCGCTCTACGAGCACACCGAGGCCGCGTGGGTCTCCGCCATGTCACTCGACGGCTCCCTCATCGCGCTCAACCACGGCGAGTACGGCGACTTCCGCCACCCCGCGCTGCGCGTCCTGCGCCCGAACGGCGACACGGTCGGCGAGCTGTACGACGGCTCGGCCAAGGGCGTCGTCGGGCTCAGCTTCGCCCCGGTCATGGGCGACCGCCGCCTGCTCGCCCTGCACGAGCGCCGCCAGCGGCACGAGCCCCTGGTCTGGGACCCGGCGACCGGCGAGCAGCGCGAGATCTGGCTCAAGGACCCCGGCGACCTCGACGCCGAGTGGTACGACGACGGCCGCGGCCTGCTCATCCTGCGCGACGACCGGGCCCGCAGCTACCTGCACCGCTACGACCTCGCGGGCGGCGGCCTGACGCTCATCGAGACGCCGCACGGCGTGATCGACGAGGCCGCGCCCAGGCCCGGCGGCCACGTCGAATACTCCTGGTCCAGCGCCTCGCGCCCGCCGGTCATCCGATCGAGCAACGGCCAGGTCGTGCTCAACCCCAGCGGCCCGGCCGCCCCGCCGAGCGTCCCCGTCGAGGACATCGACGTCGAGGGCGAGGGCGGGCGCGTCCACGCCCTGGTGTCCAGGCCGGAGTTCGGCTCGGCGCCCTATCCCGCCGTCTTCCTGCTGCACGGTGGCCCGACGGCGCACGACCGCGACGTCTTCTCACCGGAGGTCTCGGCCTGGGTCGACGCCGGCTTCGCCGTCGTCCGGGTCAACTACCGGGGCTCCACCGGCTACGGCTCGGCCTGGCGCGACGCGCTGCACGGCGACGTCGGGCACATCGAGCTCGCCGACGTGGCGGCCGTCCGCCAATGGGTGGTCGATCACGGCATCGCCGATCCGGACCGGATGGTGCTGGCGGGCTCGGCCTGGGGCGGCTACCTCACGCTGCTCGGTCTCGGCACCCAGCCCGACCTCTGGGCGGCCGGCATCGCGGCGGTGCCGATCGCCTGCCATCAGACCTCGTACGAGGACGAGGCCGAGAGCCTGCGCGCCTACCACCGCGCGCTGCTCGGCGGCTCCCCCGACGAGCAGCCCGACAGGTACGCCGCCAGCTCCCCGATCACGTACGCGGACCAGGTGAAGAGCCCGTTGCTGATCCTCGCGGGCGAGAACGACACGCGCTGCCCGCTGCGCCAGATCGAGAAATACGTGGCCAAGCTGGCCGAGCACGGGCAGGAGCACGAGGTCTACACCTACGACGCCATTCGCGGGTCCCTCGTGGTGTCCGAGCGGATCACGCAGATCGCGCTGCAACTCGATTTCGCGAGAAAGCACGCGAATCAACACTGATCTCGACATGTCGTAAGAAGATGTCCGACTTTATGTCTTGATCGTCGGGCCCTTCCGCTGTCAGCATGCGCCGACGCTGTCGCTGGGAGGCGCCGATGAGCCGCACGTGCGCGAGCCCGCGAGAGACGCGGGGGTCAGCGGGGACGCAACACTACTGCGCGAACCCACGGGGGTCAGCGGCACCGCAACACGACTGCGCGAGCCCACGGGAGTCAGCGGGCACGCAGCACGACGATCGCGAGGTCGTCGGCGCTCGGCTCCGAGGCGAACTCGGCCGCGCCCCTGCGGATGCGCTCGGCGACCGCCCTGGCCGACAACCCGGCGCACTCGGCCAGCAGCTTGGCCAGGCCGCCCTCGTCGTCGAGCAGCCGCCCGCCCGAGCGCCGCTCGGTGACGCCGTCGGTGACCGCCAGCAACACGTCGCCGTGATCCAGGTGCACGGTGTCGGCCTCGAAGAAGACCTCGTGGAAGACGCCCAGCAACGACTGCGGCGTGGTCACCGCCTCCACCTTGCCGCTCGGCTTGAGCCGCAGCGCCTCGGGGTGCCCGGCGGACACCAGGCGGACCTCCAGCCCGCTCTCGACCGGCGTGATGTCACCGTGCAGCAGGGTGAGGAACCTGGCCCGCTCCCCCTCCTCCAGGATCGCCTGGTTGAGCCGGCCGAGCACCGCGGCCACGCCGTAGCCCTCGCGGGCCAGCAACCGCAGCGTGTGGCGGGCGAGGCCGGTCACGGCCGCGGCCTCGGGGCCCGTGCCGCAGACGTCGCCGATCGCGAAGCGCCAGGAGTCGTCTCCCGCCTTGAACAGGTCGTAGAAGTCGCCGCCGACCTCGTTGGCCTCGCCGGCGGGCTCGTAGATGACGCCGTAGTCGAGCCCGGGGACCTCGGGCTCGTTGGGCGGCAGCAGGCTGCGCTGCAGGGCCCGGTTGGCGGCGGCCTGCTGGGCGTAGAGCCGGGCGTTGTCCGTGGCCAGCGCGGCGCGCCTGCTGATGTCCTCGGCGAACTGGATGACCTCGTCGGGGAAGCGGTCGGACCGGCCGAGGCACATCATGCCGAGGCTGCGGCCGCGCGCCGTCAGCGGGACCGCGAGCACCTGCGAGTCGACCAGGTGGATCAGAGAGGTGACCCGGGTGTCGGCGGCGGAGACGTCCATCTCCACGACCTGCTCACGCAGGCCGTCGATCTTGGCCTCGTCGGCGTGCCAGAGATAGACCAGCCGCAGCGCGCCGCTGGAGCTTTCGGTGGTGTAGACGGCACACCAGGTCGCCAGCCTGGGCACGACCACCTGAGCGATGATCGCGGGCACCATGTCGGGATTTAGCGTGCCCGCGAGCAGGTCACTGGCGTCAGCCAGGAACCCCAGCCAATGGGGGCCTCTGGCGCTCTCCTCCAGCCATTCGGCCGCCACCCTGTCCACAGAGCCAGGTAGCGTGAGTCTTGCCCAATGGACACGAGAATCGCCCGCAAAGGTGACTCCCCACTCTTCAACGTTGACGGAAGGAGCTTTTGGATCGCTCTGGGAAAGATTGCGCTGGCGTAGTTCAACCTGCACAGCATCCCCAAAATGCTTCCAAATCACCTCAAATGGCTCATCAGCGACCTGTGCGGTGAGGTCTCCCGCCACCTGCTCGGCAGTGTGGAGCATGCCGCCGGTGGCCCACGCGGTCATCACCTCGCGCGTGAACCTCATCGCAGCGGTCACAGCGGTCTCGCCTGGCGCGAACGTCGCGGCGAGCACCGCGTGGGGAGAAGCAGTCATCCTCACGTGCCTACCACACTTACCGTTGACTTGGGGTAAATCCAAGGACAGGACTACGAGCTACTCATCGTGACAGACTTGAATCACTCGCCGGAGCCCTCAGCGAGTGAAGGAGGCCCCATGACCACGGCCAAGGCCGCGCTAAGCCCGGAGGAGAGGACGTACACCGAGTCGGATCTCGTTCCCATCCTGGAGACTCTGTTCTCCTGGCGTGACGGCGATTTCCGGCGTCGGGTCCCTCACGCGCCTCCTGGAATCATGAGCGAGGTGCGGCTGCTGCTCAACGAAGTGGCCGATCGTCGCGAACATCTCGCCAACGAGCTGGTTCGCGTACGCAAAGAAGTCGTCAAGGAAGGCCGGTTCAGCGAACGGCTGACCCCGGGGCCCGGCGTCGGCGCGTGGGCCGAGAGCGTCGAGTCGGTCAACATGCTGATCGACGCCCTCGTGAGCCCGGTCAGCGGCGCGGCCGACGTGATCGACGCGGTGGCCAAGGGTGACCTGTCACGGCGCATCGACCTCGACCGGTCGGCCCGCGGCGAGGTGCGGCGGCTCGGCAAGGCCATCAACGGCATGGTCGACCAGCTCGCCCTGTTCAACTCCGAGGTCACCAGGGTGGCCCGCGAGGCCGGCACGGAGGGCCGTCTGGGCGGCAGCGCCAACCTGCGCGGCATGTCGGGAAGCTGGCGCGACCTCACCGAGGCCGTCAACACGATGTCCTCCCGCGTGGCCGCGCAGGTGCGCGACATCGCGGTCGTGACCACGGCGGTGGCCAAGGGCGACCTGAGCCGCAAGGTCACGGTCGACGCCGTGGGCGAGATGTTCGAGCTGAAGAACACCGTCAACACGATGGTCGACCAGCTCTCCGGCTTCGCCGAGGAGGTCACCAGGGTCGCCCGCGAGGTCGGCACCGAGGGACAACTCGGCGGCCAGGCGCAGGTGACCGGCGTGTCCGGGGTCTGGAAGGACCTCACCGACAGCGTCAACTTCATGGCCAACAACCTGACCTCCCAGGTGCGGAGCATCGCGACCGTGGCGACGGCGGTGGCCCAGGGCAACCTGTCGAAGAAGATCACCGTTGACGCGCAGGGCGAGATCCTGCAGCTCAAGGACACCCTCAACACGATGGTCGACCAGCTCTCGTCCTTCGCCGACGAGGTGACGCGCGTCGCCCGCGAGGTGGGCACCGAGGGCAAGCTGGGCGGCCGGGCCGAGGTGAAGGGCGTGTCGGGCGTCTGGAAGGACCTCACCGACAACGTCAACTCGATGGCCAACAACCTGACCTATCAGGTCCGCAACATCGCCCAGGTGACCACCGCGGTCGCCAACGGCGACCTCACCCGCAAGATCGACGTCGACGCCCAGGGCGAGATCCTGGAGCTCAAGTCGACCATGAACACGATGGTGGAGCAGCTCTCGTCGTTCGCCTCCGAGGTAACCAGGGTCGCCCGCGAGGTCGGCACCGAGGGACAACTCGGCGGCCAGGCGCAGGTGCGCGGGGTGTCCGGGGTCTGGAAGGACCTGACGGACAACGTCAACTCGATGGCCAACAACCTCACCTCCCAGGTGCGCCAGATCGCCGCCGTCTCATCGGCCGTGGCGCAGGGCAACCTGTCGAGGAAGATCACCGTTGACGCGCAGGGCGAGATCCTGCAGCTCAAGGACACCCTCAACACGATGGTCGACCAGCTTTCGTCCTTCGCCGACGAGGTGACCCGCGTCGCCCGCGAGGTCGGCACGCAGGGGCAGCTCGGCGGCCAGGCCCGGGTGAAGGGCGTGTCGGGCGTCTGGAAGGACCTCACCGACAACGTCAACTCGATGGCCAACAACCTGACGTACCAGGTGCGCAACATCGCCGAGGTGACCACCGCGGTCGCCAACGGCGACCTCACCCGCAAGATCGACGTGGACGCCCAGGGCGAGATCCTGGCGCTGAAGACCACCATCAACCGCATGGTGGACCAGCTCTCCTCCTTCGCCTCCGAGGTGACCCGGGTCGCCCGCGAGGTGGGCTCGGAAGGACAGCTCGGCGGCCAGGCGCGGGTCGAGGGCGTCGAGGGCACGTGGAAGCGGCTCACCGAGAGCGTCAACGAGCTGGCGGGCAACCTCACCACGCAGGTGCGCGCCATCGCGACCGTCACCAGCGCCGTCGCGCGCGGCGACCTGACCCGCTCGATCGCCGTCGAGGCGCAGGGCGAGCTGGCGGAGCTCAAGGACAACATCAACTCGATGGTGGCCAACCTCCGCGAGACCACCCAGGCCAACCAGGAGCAGGACTGGCTCAAGTCCAACCTGGCCCGCATCTCCAGGCTCATGCAGGGCCACCGCGACCTGCTGGAGGTCGCCAAGCTCACGATGAGCGAGCTGACCCCGCTGGTCTCGGCCCGCTACGGCGCCTTCTACGGCATCGAGCCCGAGGGCGACCACGAGCTGATCCTGATCGGCGGCTACGGCGTGCGCCCCGACTGGGGGCCGCGCCAGCGGTTCCGCATCGGCGAGGGCATCGTCGGGCAGGCGGCGGCCGAGGGCCGGCACATCATCCTCGACGACGTGCCGCCGCAGTTCATCACCATCGACAGCGGGCTCAGCCGGTCCACGCCGGCGCAGATCGTGGTGCTGCCGATCCTGTTCGAGAGCCGGGTGCTCGGCGTGCTGGAGCTGGCCTCGTTCACGCCGTTCGGCGAGGTGCACCTCGACTTCCTGACGCAGCTCGTCGAGACCATCGGCGTCACGATGAACACCATCATCGCCAACTCGCGCACCGAGGACCTGCTGACGGAGTCGCAGCGGCTCACCACGGAGCTGCAGGAGCGCTCCGACGAGCTGCAGCGCCAGCAGGAGGAGCTGCGCAGGTCCAACGCCGAACTGGAGGACAAGGCGGCGCTGCTGGCCAAGCAGAACCGCGCCATCGAGATCCAGAACTTCCAGATCGAGCAGGCCCGGCGCACGCTGGAGGAGCGCGCGGAGCAGCTCGCGGTCTCCTCGCGCTACAAGTCCGAGTTTCTCGCCAACATGTCCCACGAGCTGCGCACGCCGCTCAACAGCCTGCTGGTGCTGGCCAAGCTGCTGACGGAGAACGCCGAGGGCAACCTGACCTCGCAGCAGGTCGAGTTCGCCCGGACGATCCACAGCGCGGGCTCGGCGCTGCTGCAGCTCATCAACGACATGCTCGACCTGTCGAAGGTCGAGGCGGGCCGGATGGACATCCATCCGATCCAGGTGTCGCTGCCCAAGATGGTCGATCTGCTGGAGGCGGCGTTCACGCCGCTGGCCCAGGACAAGGGCCTGTCCTTCAGCGTGGAGGTCGAGTCCGACGTGCCGCAGGAGCTGCGGGCCGACGAGCAGCGCCTGCAGCAGGTGATGCGCAACCTGCTGTCCAACGCGGTGAAGTTCACGCCCAGGGGCGAGGTGAAGTTGCGCGTCTCGACGGCGCCGCCCGGCGTCGACTACGACGACGACACCCTGCACGACGCCCGCGACCTGCTCGCCTTCTCGGTGGTCGACACCGGCATCGGCATCGCACCCGACAAGCGCGACGTCATCTTCGAGGCGTTCAGGCAGGCCGACGGCACCACGAGCCGCAAGTACGGTGGCACCGGCCTGGGCCTGGCGATCTGCCGCGACATCGCCCGGCTGCTCGGCGGCGAGATCCACGTGGACAGCGAGCTAGGCAACGGCAGCACGTTCACGCTCTACCTGCCGGCCTCCTACGTCGGCCCGCTGGCCGCCACCGACGGGGGCGCGGCGCGCAGGCCGCTCATGTCCCCGCCGTCGGAGGACTCCTCGTCCCAGACGCCCGAGCCGCCGCTGCCGCTGGACCTGCCGATGCCCGAGCTGGTCGAGCCCCCGATCGAGACGCCCAGCCAGTGGCAGGGCGACGACCCGCTCAACGGGGCGAAGATCCTCATCGTCGACGACGACATCCGCAACGTCTTCGCGCTGACCAGCGTGCTCGAACGCCACGGCTCCACGGTCGTCTACGCTGAAAACGGCAGGGAGGGGATCGAGCAGCTCGAACGGAACGAGGACGTCGCACTCGTGCTGATGGACATCATGATGCCGGAGATGGACGGCTGGGCCACCACCTCGGCCATCCGGCGCATGCCCCAGTTCGCGGATCTGCCGATCATCGCGCTGACCGCCAAGGTCATGCGGGGTGATCGCGAGAAGAGCATCGCCTCGGGCGCGTCCGACTACGTGCCCAAGCCGGTCGACGTCGACCGGCTGCTCGAACGCCTTCGCGGCTGGCTCAGCCGCGGCCGTGGAGCCGCCGCTTCCGAGTCCCCAGCCGAAGGGTCGTGATCGATGCCGGATCGTGCCAAGATCCTCCTGGTCGATGACCGCGAGGAGAACCTGATCGCCCTCGAAGCCATCCTCAGCTCCCTGGACCTGGTGCCCGTACGGGCCAGGTCGGGTGAGGAGGCGCTGAAGGCGCTGCTCAACACCGAGTTCGCACTCATCCTGCTCGACGTCCGCATGCCGGGCATGGACGGGTTCGAGACGGCCGCGCACATCAAGCGGCGTGAGCGGACCAGGAACATCCCGATCATCTTCCTGACCGTGGTCGACAGCGCTCCCGACTACGCCTTCCGCGGCTACGCGGCGGGCGCGGTCGACTACCTGACCAAGCCGTTCGACCCGTGGGTGTTGCGGGCGAAGGTCTCGGTCTTCAGCGAGCTGTACAACATGAACAAGCGCCTGGCCGAACAGGCGTCGATGTTGCGTGAGCGCCTGACCGGCGAGCTGCCGCCCGGCGCGGGTGATCACGCTTCGGTGCTGCCCGAGTTGTCGCGGCGGCTGACCGCGGTGGAGGACGACCTCGACCGGGTCAGGGAGCTGGCTCGTAAGTCGCAGGATCCGGCACTGGCCGTGCCGCTGTCCGATCTGACGGACCGGGTGACACATCTGCGCGCCGGGTTCGACGCGCTGTCCTGACGGCCGGATCTCTGACGCAGGGCGAACGGCCGGGCGGCCCCATCAACGGGCGCCCGGCCGCCTGAAGCCGGCCACCCTGAAGCGGACCCCCTCGAAGCTGGTCACCTGAAGCCGGCTGCCCTGAAGCGCACCCCCTCGAAGCCGGTCACCCTGAGCGGGTCACCTGAAGCCGGCCGCCCTGAAGCGCACTCCCTCGGAGCCGGTCGCCCGGCCGCCGGTCGGTTGAGTGGTCAGTGGCGGGCGCGTTCCAGAGCGTCCCAGAAGCCGCGCCGCAGCGCGTGGCGTACCTCGTCGTGCAGCAGGAAGTCGATCGGCAGCGAGGAGCCCTGGAGCAGCCGTGCCTCCAGGTCGGAGGGCATGCGCGGCTTGCGGGCCAGCACCGCCTCCAGCCAGAGCGCGGGGGCGTCGCGGGCGACGGACTCGCCGAAGTCGTGGCCCTCCCGGTGGGCGGCCTTGACGGCGTCCGCCAGCGTGGTGGCCCCGGCCGTGGCGGCCGACGGCGGCGTGATCGGCGCGGGCTGCGGCCCGGTGTAGGGCCCGAGCTGCGAAGGCTGGTAGGACCCGGTGCTGGACGGCGAGGCGAACTGGCCGGTGCTCGGCGACGGCGACTGCGCCTGCATGGGACCGGTCGCCGGGGCCACGGGCGGCGGCGTGACCGGCGGTTGCTCCGGCTGGTAATGGGAGTAGGAGGGCAGCGAGTGCGGCGCGGGCGGCTGGCCGCGCGACGGCCCGTTGGACGACGGCTGGCTCGGCGTCGAGGGGGCGGCGGAGTTGCCGGCGGCGTGGCTGCCGGTGGACGTCGGCGGCTGAGGCGGCGACGACGGCAGTGACGGCGGAAGCGAAGGCTGCAGGGAGGGCAGCGACGGCTGGGCCACCGGCAGTGAGTGGGCGGAGTGGCCGTTGCTGATCGGCTGGTGGTGGCCGTTGGAGGACTCGCTGATGCCTGTCAGGAGGTTGACGTACGGCCGCAGGTGGACGCCGCCCAGCTCGACGAGGTCGTCGCACTCCTGCCTGAGCGAGCGCGAGACGGCCCAGCCGCCGTCGGCCGCGATGTGGATGACGCTCACCCGGATGCCGAGGTCCTGCGCGTCGCACACGACCTGCGCCAGGTCCTCGTCACCGCTCACGACCACGGCGTCGCAGATGGCGTTGTTGCGGGCGAGGGTCATCAGGTCGCGATGCACCTGGGCGTCGACGCCTTCGCGCCGCCCGGGCCGGATGCGCGACAGTCTGAGTTTGAGGCCCGGGATGTCGGCCAGTGCGTCGTGCTCCGGTGTGCGGCGGGCTTCGACCGTCGCCTCGTACCAGTAGCACCGCAGCAGCGGCAGGCCGGTGCGCTCGCGCGACAGGCTGGTCATCAGCTGGAGCAGCCCTGGGTAGTCCCAGGCAACCGCTTCGCGATGACGCGTGCCGTGCACGGCCATCGCTCCGTCAGCCAGCAGATAGCCAGCGTCCACGAACAGCGCACAGCGATCCACTGACACCGCCCCTTTCCTGATGGTCCGACCTTGCCGGCTCTGCACCGTCAGAGACCGGACTCGGCGGCCCTCTCTCAGGGTAATGAAAGCAGGTGATCGCGCGAGGGTTAATCCCGACGATTCGCCCCGCGCCCGCTGGTCGGCCGGACCTTTGAGGCAGACCGTACCAGTTTGTCCCGTTCGTGGTCACGATCGCGCACGCACGCTCAACGCGGCCACCCCGAACAGGACGACATCCTTGCCCGTGGCGATCGTCAGCCCGGGGTCCACGCCGAGCTCGGCGCTGACCGTGTCCACGTCGGTGCCGAAGGTCATCTCGGTCACGCCGCTCGACGAGCCGTCGAAGACGTTCGCGCCATCGCGATCGCCGCCCGCGGGGGTGAGCGGGCCGGACCCGAGCGAGACCTTGTCGCCCTTGAGGTCGGCGTCGCCCTCCCACGTCACCAGCTCCATCCTGGCGGGCGTGGCGGCCGGGCTGAGGCCGCCCAGGGGGATCCGCAACCGCGGCGTCCTGCCGCCGACCACGGTGGCCGTGTCCAGCACCACAGCCTGACTGTACGGCTCCGCCGGATCGGTGACGATGATCACCAGGCTCCATCCGGCATGCCGCGACACCCCTTCTGCCATCGGCGCGTCGGCCGCCCACCAGGTGCCGTTCCTGCGTGTGTCGCCGACCAGCTCGCTGACGTCGGCGAACGCCTGATAGACCGGCCCCAGGGGCAGCTCGCGCCGCGTCACCTGGCTGGGCCGGACGGTCAGGTAGCCGTGCCGCCCCGGCGGCCTGATCTTGATGGGCCCGCCGCCCTCGCCGCTCGCGGACCAGTAGAGCCCGGCCCACACGACCTGGCCGCCCTTCGGCAGGGACAGATCGGCCCCGCTGGAGGCGCGGGTGCCGGAGGTGTCGTCCTGGTCGATCGCGGTCATCGGCCACAGGTCGTTGTCGCGCTGAACGTCCTGGCGCCGCCGGGCCTCCAGGCAGCCCGAGCGCTCCTCGGGGCAGCTCAGCAGGGAGTTGCCGATCGCCCTGACGGCCACCTTCCCGTCGGTGGCGAACCTGGCCGGCGCTCCCGTCGTGCGTACGCCGTGCTCCGCCCGCGCCCTGACACGCAGCGAGCCCGAGTCGATCCGCAGGGCGGGCCCGGCTCCCTCCGGCGCGCCCTCGGCCACCCGCACCCGCAGGAACACCGCCGTGCCCTGCCCGGCCGCCAGCGGCTTCCTGGCGCACGTGGCGCCGCCGGCCGCCGGACGGCAGGCCCAGCCGTCCACCGTGCCCACGGAAGCGGCGACGACCGCTGTGCTCAAGGGAGCGGCGACCGCCGTGCCGTGACCGCCCCGGACGGACGGGATGAGGGTGACGCCGGGCGGCAGGTCCACGGTGGCCGCGAGCTCCTCGGTGGGGGCCGTGCCGTAGTTGCGCAGGCGGATGCCGACGATGCCGGGCTGGGCGCGGACGAGGGCGCCCAGCGCGTCGATCGTCGCGCTCAGCCGGACCCTGCCCGGCTTGCTCCTGACCGGCGCCGGCACCAGCTTGGGTGCCTCGCCCGACGGCCGCGACGGCAGCGGCACCGGCAACGGCAACGACGCCGGCTCCGGGCTCCGTGACACGGGCGGCTGCGCGGGCGGCTGCGCGGCCGGCACCGCCGCCGGCTTCCTGGCCGGCGTGTCATGGGAGACGAGCGGCAGCCCCGCGGCCACGGCCACCGTGACGGCCACCGCGCCGGCCATCGCGGCCTGCTGGTGCTTCGGCGCCCGCCGCACCCAGCCGAACATCCGCAGCAGCCCGCCCGCGCCCCCGCCCACCGCGGCCGACTTGGCCAGCGCCGCCGCGTAGCCGCCGAAGAGCGGCCCGGCGATCAGCGGCCCGACCATGACCCGCAGCCCGCGGTTGACGTCGGTGAGCTCCAGCAGCACCCCGTGGCACTCCTCGCAGGTGTTGACGTGCTCGTCGATCACCTTGGAGTCGCGCCTGGCCAGCCCGCCCCTGACGTAGGCGCCCATCTTGCCGAGCACGGGGCGGCAGTCGTGCTGCGGCGGTGAGCCGAGGTGCATCTGCAGGTAGGCCTGCCGCAGTCCCTCCCGGGCGCGGTAGGCCAGCGCGGCCACGCCGTTGGCCGACAGGCCCAGCAGCGGCGCCACGTCGGCCGGCTTGGCCTTCTCCACCTCGGTGTGCCAGAGCACCGCCCGCCACCGCTCGGGCAGCGACAGATAGGCCCGGGCGATCAGCGACTTCTCCAGACCCACGAGCGCGGGATCGACGAACGGCACCCCCGGGTCGTACAGCTCGATCTCGCCGGTGGTCACCTGGCGGCGCTCGACCCTGGAGCGGTCGTAGACCGTCCTGCGGACCACGGTCAGCAGATAGGTGCGGAAGCCCGAGTCGGGGCCGCCGCCCCGGCCGACCAGGTCGAGGATCTTGGTGAACGCCTCGGCGACGACGTCCTCCACTTCGGCGCCTCTGGCGAGCTGCCGGGCGAGGGCGCGGGCCGCCGCTACGTGGCGCTCGTAGAGCTGCCCGTAGGCGGTGGCGTTGCCCTCTCTGGCCGCCTGAAGCAAATCTGCGTCGCTCTGCGGCGATTCGACACCCATAGTGACCTCACGATTACGCGGGGTTGCCTGCGCCATCATTCCGCATTCTCCGTCATGGCCCAACCGAAGCCGCGTCTTTACTGATGGGAGGGGCGATGAAGGACGACATGATGGCGCGCTGGCGCGGCCGGAGCATGGCGGCGGGCTGGTCGCTGGCGGACGACTGGTGGGCGCCCGAGGCCGAGGACGCGGTCAAGGCCGTGCGCGGGGACCGCGACCTGCCGCTCGCCTGCTGGGCGCTGGGTGCGGCCAGGGCGGACGCGGGGGTGGGCATCGCCGAGGGCATGGACGACCTGGCGGCGTTGTTCACCGAGGTGGGGACGGGCGAGCCGCCGTTCGCCGCCGTGCGCTCGTTCGCCTCCGGGTGGGCGGAGAAGAGCGTCGCGCCGTTCGGGGAGCTGCACTGCGAGGATCCGCTGACAGGGCTGGCCACCGTGGCGTACCTGCGGACCCGGCTGGGGCAGCTCTACCGGGGGTCGGCCGCGGGGATGTGCCTGGTGGTGGCGGAGCCGTACCGGAAGGCGGATGAGGTGGCCGAGCGGCTGGCCATGGCGCTCAACCTGGCCACCGCGCTGCGCAGGGCCCTGCCGGGGGACGAGACGCTCGCGCTACTCGCGCCCGCCCGGGTGGGCGCGCTGACCAGGAGCGACGAACGGCTGCCCGGCAAGGTAGCGCGCCTGCGGGAGGCCCGGATCCTGTACGGCCGGCGGCCACGGGTGCGGGTGCGGCCGCTGCCGAAGGCGTACGGGCAGGCTCTGGCCCTGATCAGAACCCTAAGCTTGGACGCATGACGAATCGCGACACCCTCCTGACCGAGATCAAGAACAAGGCCGTGGTGCACGGCAAGGTGACCCTCTCCTCGGGCTTGGAGGCCGACTTCTATCTCGATCTGCGGCGGATCACGCTCGACGGCGTGGCCGCGCCCATCATCGGGCAGGTGCTGCTCGACCTGACGGACGACCTGGAGTTCGATGCGGTGGGCGGGCTCACCCTGGGGGCGGACCCGGTGGCGGGCGCGATGCTGCACGCGGCGGCGGCGCGCGGGCGCGCACTGGACGCGTTCGTGGTGCGCAAGGCGCAGAAGGCGCACGGCATGCAGCGCCGCATCGAAGGGCCCGAGATCAAGGGGCGCCGGGTGCTCGTCGTCGAGGACACCTCGACCACGGGCGGCTCGCCGCTGACCGCCGTGGAGGCGGTGCGGGAGGCGGGGGCCGAGGTGGTCGCGGTGGCGCTGATCGTCGACCGGGGTGGTGCGGCGCGGATCTCCGAGGAGGGGCTGGAGTGCCGCAGCGCCTTCACCCTCACCGACCTCGGACTCTGACCGCCTGCGGTAAGACGCGCTCAGCGCCTCTCGTCCTGCTCAGCCGCCGGGGCCGCGGACGGTGAACGCCTCGCGTTCGCCGTCCTTGCCCGGCTCGCGCAGCTTGCCGTTCTCGGTGACGTGCACCGTGCCCGCGTCGCTGAGCACCACGTCGAGCTCGGGTTCGAAGTAGCTGACCTCCTCGCCCCTGCTCATCTCGCGATACTGCAGCACGTCGCCGCCCGGCACGCGCACCGTGACGAGCGGGCAGGTCTCGGCCACGCACTCAAGACGCACGGTCGGCACTTGGGCGGTGGCCACCTCTTCGGTGGCGGTGACGGTGCTCGCGCCGGCGGCGGCACGCTCGCGCTCGGGCGTCTGTGTGCCCAGCGAGCCGACCAGTGCCCGGCCGCCGATGGCGAGGAGCGTCACCACGGCTCCTGCCGCCAGGACGGCGAGCACCAGGCGGGCGAGGCCCATCGGATCTGACTTGTGGCGTCCCACAGAGGGCAGCGTACCCGTTGGTATGACGGGGTTCTGGTCAGCGCGGAATGTCGGATCGCGACGCGATGCGGTGGTGCTTGCCGTTGGGCTCGGGAAGGTTCTTGCCGGCTCTGCGGTGCTTGATCGCCTCGAAGATGATCGGCAGCAGCGATATGAGCACGATGAGGAACACACCGGGCAGGATGAATTTGTCGATCTGCTTGGGATCGACCTTGCTGCCGAGGAAGTGGCCGAGCAGGATCAGGCCCTCGACCCAGACGACGCCGCCCGCGATGTTCCAGATGAGGAAACGTTTGGCGGGCATCTCCAGCACGCCCGCGACCGGATTCATGAAAGTCCGAACAATCGGCACGAAACGGGCCAGAACAACCGCCTTGGCGGGGCCGAACTTCTGGAAGAACTCCTCCGCCCTGAGCACGTGCTCCCTCTTGAACAACCGCGAATCCGGTTTGTCGAAGAGTTTCCTGCCGAACCTGGCGCCGAGGAAATGCCCGAGCTGGGCCCCCGCGACGGCGCACAGCGGCGTGCCGATCAGCAGCACCGGGAGGGAGAGCGGCTGGATGCCCATTCCCTGCGCGACCGAGACAGAGCTGAAAATCCCCGCGGCCACCAGCAGTGAGTCACCAGGCAGGAAGAACCCGAGCAGCAGACCCGTTTCGGCGAAGATGATGGCCAGAACGCCGACCGTGGCGAAAGCGCCAAGAATCGTGAGCCACCACGTCGGGTCGAGGAGATTCCAAAGCCAGTCCACGCCGGAAGCCTACCCGTAGCGGCGGGGCACGACTCGACCACCAACGACGCGTTGTCTCTACCACAGCGGGTAGTGAGCCGGGATACTGGGCCTGGCGTGAAGCCGTAACTTCTCAGGGAGATGAATCATGCCTATTGCGACTCCAGAGGTCTACGCTGAGATGCTCGACCGGGCCAAGGCCGGCGGATTCGCCTACCCGGCGATCAACGTGACGTCGTCCCAGACGTTGAACGCCGCCCTGCGCGGCTTCGCCGAGGCCGAGAGCGACGGCATCGTGCAAATCTCCACGGGCGGCGCGGAGTTCCTGTCCGGCTCCACCGTCAAGGACATGGTCACGGGCGCGACGGCGCTGGCCGAGTTCGCGGGGGTGGTGGCCGCCAAGTATCCCGTCACGGTGGCGCTGCACACCGACCACTGTCCCAAGGACAAGCTCGACGGCTTCATGCGCCCGCTGATCGACGTCTCCTTGGAGCGGGTCGCCAAGGGCCTCGACCCGCTCTTCCAGTCGCACATGTGGGACGGCTCCGCCGTGCCGCTGGAGGAGAACCTGGAGATCGCCAGGGAGCTCCTGGAGAAGTGCGCACGGGCGCGGATCATCATGGAGATGGAGATCGGCGTCGTCGGCGGCGAGGAGGACGGCGTCGTCGGCGAGATGAACGAGAAGTTGTACACGACCCCCGAGGACGCGCTGGCCACCGCCGAGGCGGCGGGGCTCGGCGAGAAGGGCCGCTACCTGCTGGCCGCCACGTTCGGCAATGTGCACGGCGTCTACAAGCCAGGGCACGTCAAGCTGCGGCCGAGCGTGCTGAAGGAGATCCAGGAGGCGGTCGGCACCAAGTACGGCAAGGACAAGCCGTTCGACCTGGTCTTCCACGGCGGCTCCGGCTCGTCGCTGGCGGAGATCCACGAGGCCATCTCGTACGGGGTCGTCAAGATGAACGTCGACACCGACACGCAGTACGCCTTCACCCGCCCGATCGCCGACCACATGTTCCGCAACTACGACGGCGTGCTCAAGGTGGACGGCGACGTCGGCAGCAAGAAGGTCTACGACCCGCGCTCGTACGGCAAGGCCGCCGAGGGCGGCATGGCGGCCCGCGTCGTGGAGGCGTGCCAGCACCTCAAGAGCGCCGGCACGAAGCGGTCCTGACGGCACGGAAGCGTCCTGACGGCACGGAAGCGTCCTGACGGCACGGAAGCGTCCCGAGGGCACATAGCGGTCGTGATGGCACAGAAGCGGTCCGCAAGACGGCCGCGAGGGTGGCGCCATTTCGCGGGTTCCTCATCAGTAGCCACTTCGGTGGCCCGGCGGGTATGACTTGTCCTATGGATAACCTTCTCGCCGGGCCGCCCCCGACTCACCTGCCGGACCTGCCCGAGGCCAGGGAGGCGCTCGAATCCGGTGCCAAGGCCGCCGACGTGGCCGCCCGCTTCCCCGCCCACCCGGGCGCCTGGGCGGTGCTCGCGGAGGAGTACTTCGCCCAGGGGCACGCCGTCACCTCCTACGCCTTCGCCCGAACGGGCTACCACCGCGGGCTCGACCAGCTCCGCCGCAACGGCTGGAAGGGGCATGGCCCCATCCCCTGGGAGCATGAGCCCAACCGCGGCTTCCTGCGCTGCCTCTACTCCCTGGCCAGAGCGGCTCAGACGATCGGTGAGAAGGACGAGGCCGAGCGGTGCCTGCAGTTCCTCAAGGACAGCTCGGAAACGGGCTACGACGCGCTGGCCAAGGGGTAGCCCTTGGGGTGAATAGGTAGATTCGGGTAGTCTCTCTACGCAAGAGCCCCTGTCGCACTTGCGCCAGGGGTTTCGTTTTGTGCTCGGGAGACTGAACCATGCCGGCTGCCGTTCTCGTTGGGGCCCAGTGGGGCGATGAGGGTAAGGGCAAGGCCACCGATCTGCTCGGTGGCGACGTCGATTACGTCGTCCGCTATCAGGGTGGCAACAACGCGGGTCACACCGTGGTCATCGGTGACCAGAAATATGCGCTGCACCTGCTACCCACGGGAATCCTGTCTCCGGACGTGGTCCCGGTGATCGGCAACGGCGTGGTCATCGACCCCGGCGTGCTGCTGAGTGAGATCGACGGCCTGGCCGCGCGGGGCATCTCCGCCGAGCGGCTGCTGATCTCCTCCAACGCGCACCTGATCATGCCGCACCACAAGGCGCTCGACAAAGTGACCGAGCGCTACCTCGGCAAGGCCAAGATCGGGACCACCGGGCGCGGGATCGGGCCCGCGTACGGGGACAAGATCGCCCGGATGGGCGTGCGCGTACAGGACCTGCTCGACCCCGGGATCCTGGCGAAGAAGATCGAGGTCGCCCTGACCGAGAAGAACCAGGTCCTGACCAAGGTCTACAACCGGCGCGGGATCGAGCTCGGGGCGGTGCTGGAGGAGTACCTCGCCTACGCCGAGCGGCTCAAGCCGCACATCGCCGACACCTCGCTGGTGTTGTCGAAGGCGCTGGACGAGGGCAAGTTCGTGTTGCTGGAGGGCGGCCAGGGGACGCTGCTCGACATCGACCACGGCACCTACCCCTTCGTCACCTCCTCCTCGCCCACGTCGGGCGGCGCGTGCGCCGGGGCCGGCATCCCGCCGAACCGGCTCACCAAGATCATCGGCATCCTCAAGGCGTACACCACGCGGGTGGGCTCGGGGCCGTTCCCGACCGAGCTGACCGACGAGATGGGCGACTGGCTGCGCGAGACCGGCGGCGAGTACGGCGTCACCACCGGCCGCAACCGCCGCTGCGGCTGGTTCGACGCCGTGATCGCCCGGTACGCGACCCGGATCAACGGCATCACCGACTACTTCCTCACCAAGCTCGACGTGCTGTCGGGGCTGGAGCGGATCCCGGTGTGCGTGGCCTATGACGTCGACGGGGTGCGCCACGACGAGATCCCGATGACGCAGACCGACTTCCACCATGCGACTCCCATTTACGAGGAGTTCCCGGGGTGGCAGGAGGACATCACCGGCGCCAAGTCGTTCGAGGACCTGCCGCCGAACGCGCAGGCGTACGTCCGGACGCTGGAGAAGATGAGCGGGGCGCCGATCTCGGCCATCGGCGTCGGCCCCGGCCGCGACCAGACCGTGGTGGTCCGGCCGCTCGTCTGAGCAGCGGAGCAGCCAGGCCGCTCGTCCGAACGAAGCGGCCCGGCTGCGTTCGAGCAGACCGGCCCGGCCACTCGTCCGAGCGGAGCGGTCAGGCGGTGCGCACGGCGGCGGTCATGGGGGTGTGGAGCGTCCAGCCCAGGGTCTCGTAGAGCGCCCGGCCCTGTGCCGTCGCCACCAGGACGCCCGCCCTCGCCCCCGTCTCCGCGGCCGTGGCGGCCATGATGCGCATGACGACAGTGCCCAGGCCGCGACGGCGGTGGGCGGCGGCCGTCTCCACCTGGTCCACCACGGCCGTCCGGCCTGCCACGGCGAACTGGCCCCTGGCCGCCACCTCCCCCGCCGCCGTCAGCAGCCGGACCGCCGTGACGCCCGCCCTGGTGGTGACCGCCAGGGTGTAGCCGGGCGGGGCAGACTGTGGGGCGCGGGTCAGCGGGGCGGTCATCATGAACTCCGCGTCCTTGACCGCCCAGCCGCGCGCCAGCAGCGGGGCGACGGCCTCGGTGGGGGCGCAGAGCTTGAGCCAGGTGCCGGGCGTGGTGAGCGTCGTGGTCAGGTGGTGGAGGATCTCCGGGGTGGGGGCGGCCACGACGTGGCGGACCACGTGGCCGGGCAGGCCGACGTCCACGCGCAGACCCCACGGCTCGCGTACGGGATCAGGGGTGTTGCGGGAGATGGCCCAGCCGTCAACCCACGCCCGAACTGTTGCCAAATGGGCCGTTTTGAGAACCTCCGTCATGAATACCAGCCTATTGTCCACAGCTATCCGCTTGACCGGGCGTAGCAGGATAAAAAGGACACGGCGTGGCACCCCCTAAGCACGCCCCGCGCCAGGTAGGGTCCCCGTTGTGCGCGTTGAGATTCATGGTCACCGGGGTGCTCGGGGCCTCTGGCCGGAGAACACTCTGCCGGGGATGAGCCGGACGATGGAGCTCGGCGTGCATGCGCTAGAGCTGGACGTCGCGCTCACCGCCGATCGGCGTCTCGTGCTCACGCACGACCTCACGGTCTCCGCCGTGACGAGCGCCGACCGGCGGCCGCTGCACGCCGGCGATCCGCTGTTCCCCTACGTCGGCAAGCCGATCAGCTCCCTCACCCTGGCGCAGCTCCGCACCCTCGACGTGGGCGTGCGGCTGCCGCGGCATCCCGACGACCCGTTCGCGCTGACGCAGGTCGCCATGCCCGAGACCAGGATGCCCACGCTGGGCGCGGTGCTCGGGCTGGTGAACGCCTACGAGGCCGAGGACGTGCGCCTGCACGTCGAGCTCAAGTCCGACCCGACCAGACCCGAGCTGACGCCCGATCCCCGGCTCTTCACCGAGCTGGTCGTCGAGGAGCTGGAGCGCCACGGGCGGCTCGGCAACGTGGCCATTCTCAGCTTCGACTGGCGGATCCTCTCCCACGCCGCCGGGCTCGCCCCCGGCACGCGGCGGTTCGCGCTGATCGAGCTCGACACCCTGCACTGGAACGACGGCGTGGGCGACGACGTGCCCGCCGCGGCACGAGACGCCGGCGCCACCACGCTCTCGCCCGAGCACGTCATGGTGGACGAGGCGCTGATGGCGCAGGCGGCGGCGGCCGGGCTCGACGTGGCGGTCTGGACCGTCAACGAGACCGGGCTGGCGAGCAGGATGCTGGATCTGGGCGTCGCGGGGGTCGTGACCGACTATCCGGATCGTATGCGGGAGTTGTGGCGGGAGCGGGGGCTGGCGCTGCCCGCGCCCGTCGGCCCGCTCAAGCCCGTGGGCGTCTAGAGCGGGGGTTCGGAGCGGGTTTTCAGAGCCAGCCGTTGCGGCGGAAGCCGCGGTGCAGGAGCACGCAGGCCGTGACCATGAGGGCCAGCACCGCCGGATAGCCCCAGACCTGCTTGGTCTCGGGCATGAAGTCGAAGTTCATGCCGTAGACGCCGGCGATCATCGTGGGCACGGCCAGGATGGCGACCCAGGACGAGATCTTGCGCATGTCCTCGTTGGCCAGCGCGTTCGAGCGGGCGAGTGCGGCCTGCAGGATGGAGCTGCACAGCTCGTTCGAGGCCTCCACCTGCTCGCACACCCGGGACAGGTGGTCGCCGACGTCGCGGAAGTATTCGCGCATCTCCGAGGGGATCACGCGGCGCTGCGGCAGCGCCGACAGGGGCGACTGGAGCGGTGTGACGGCCCGCTTCATCTCCAGCATCTCGCGCTTGAGCTGGTAGATCCGGTTGATGTCGCGGGAGCTGACGTCGGCGAACACCGTGGCCTCGACCTCCTCCAGCTCAAGCTGCATGAGGTCGGCGACCTGAAGGTACTGGTCGACCACGTGGTCGGCGATGGCGTGCAGGACGCCGGCGGGACCACGGTTCATCAGCTTGGGCTTGTCCTCCAGGCGCTCGCGGACGATGGTGAGCGGGCAGTGCTCGCCGTGCCGCACGGTCACCACGAAGTCCACGCCGAGGAACACCATGATCTCGCCGGTCGCGATGATCTCGCTGTTGGCGGTCAGCTCGTCGTGGTCGAGGTAGGCGACGGTCTTGAGGACCATGAACAGGGAGTCGCCGTACCGCTCGACCTTGGGCCGCTGATGGGCCTTGACGGCGTCCTCGACGGCCAGCGGGTGCAGGCCGAACACCTCGGAGAGCCACTCCACCTCGGGGGCGTCGGGCTCGTGCAGTCCCACCCAGACGAACGCCTTGACGCCGTCGGCGCCGTTGTTGTGCGCGCGCACGAGGTCGAGCGCCTCGACGATGCCCGAGGACGCGATCTTCTTGCCCTGGATGTAGGCGCCGAATTCGACGAGGGAGTCAACGGGAGGCCCGCAGACGTCACGCACGGGCTGAGGCAACGGGCGCGCCACCCGCGGCTGAACGGGGTGACGGTTGATGCGACGGAAAAGCGTGGACGAGCGCATGGCAGTCCCTTTCCGCCCGACCTGGCACGCTCCACGCGCGATGAAAAGTCACCTCAATCAACACACATGCGTGGAGGCACGATCAGGCTGCCGGATTGGAGTGGTCGGGGGTATTCACGGTGTACGCACGGAAGTACGTACTGCTGGGATCACCAGGATTCATCCCGGACCACCTCCAATCACAAGAGAAGCCGCAAAGCCGCCCTAACTTACCACAGACGGCTGAACCCAACCGACGATACCGGTCTGAGCAGCGCGCGCTCAGGTGAAAGTCCACAAAGTTCCATGGCCGTTCCGGTGATTGCCGTGCCGCGTACCTGAGCGTGCGCAAGGCTCCGGGCCTGCGACAATGGAGCACGTGCGCGTTCTAGTCATCGGCACCGGCGGGCGTGAGCACGCCCTGTGCCGTTCCCTCAGCCTCGATCCCCAGGTCAGCGAGCTCCACTGTGCTCCCGGTAACGCGGGCATCGACCAGGTCGCGACCGTCCATCCCGTCGATCCCCTCGACCCCGGGCAGGTGGCCGAGCTGGCCACGCGGCTGCGGGCCGACCTCGTGGTGGTGGGCCCCGAGGCGCCGCTCGTGGCCGGCGTCGCCGACGCCGTGCGCGAGGCGGGCATCGCCTGCTTCGGGCCGTCCGGCGAGGCGGCCATGATCGAGGGCTCCAAGACGTTCGCCAAGGAGATCATGACGGCGGCCGACGTGCCGACGGCGCGGGCCAGGACGTGCGTCACCGAGCAGGAGGCCGCCGCGGCGCTCGACGAGTTCGGGGCGCCCTACGTGGTCAAGGACGACGGCCTGGCCGCGGGCAAGGGCGTGGTCGTCACCGGCGACCGGGAGCAGGCGCTCGCGCACGCGCGGGCCTGCGACCGCGTGGTGATCGAGGAGTTCCTCGACGGGCCCGAGGTGTCGCTGTTCGCGCTCTGCGACGGGAGCACCGCGGTGCCGATGCAGCTCGCGCAGGACTTCAAGCGCGCCTACGACGGCGACGAGGGGCCCAACACCGGCGGCATGGGCGCCTACACGCCGCTGCCGTGGGCGCCCGACGGGCTCACCGACCAGGTCATGCGGGAGGTCGTGCACCCGACGATCGGGGAGCTGGCGCGTCGTGGGCTGCCCTTCCAGGGGGTGCTCTACGTGGGGCTGGCCCTGACGTCGAAGGGGCCGAAGGTGGTGGAGTTCAACGCGCGGTTCGGCGACCCGGAGACGCAGGTGCTGCTCGACCGGCTGGAGACGCCGCTGGGCGGGCTGCTGATGGCGTGCGCGACCGGTGAGCTGGGGCTCGACCCCGTGTTCAAGGACGGCTCGGCGGTGAGTGTGGTGATCGCGGCGGAGGGCTATCCCGAGGCGCCGGTCAAGGGCGACGTGATCACCGGGCTGGAGCCCTCCGATCACGCGTACGTGCTTCACGCCGGCACCAAGCGGCAGGGCGGCGAGGTCGTGTCCGACGGAGGGCGGGTGCTCAACGTCATCGGCCATGGCCCGGACCAGGAGACCGCCCGCCGCAACGCTTACGATCTTGTCAGCCGCGTCCGGCTGCGCGGCGCCCACCACAGGACGGACATCGCCCCATGAAGCACCTGCACTCCGGCAAGATCCGCGACCTGTTCGAGACCGACGACGGCCTGCTGCTGATGGTCGCCTCCGACCGGATCTCGGCCTTCGACTACGTGCTGGAGCCCGACATCCCCGACAAGGGGGCCATCCTCACGCAGATGTCGTTGTGGTGGTTCGACCAGCTCAAGGACGTGGTGCCCAACCACATCGTGGGCAAGGCCGACGACAGCCGCGGCATGTTGTGCAAGCCGCTGAAGATGGTGCCGGTCGAGTGCGTGGCCCGGGGCTACCTGACGGGTGGCGGGCTGAGCGAATACCGCGCCGGCGGCACGGTCTCCGGAGTGGCCCTGCCGGCGGGGCTGGAGGACGGGTCGCGGCTGCCCGAGCCGATCTTCACACCGTCCAGCAAGGCGCCCATGGGCGAGCACGACGAGCCGATCTCGTACGAGCAGGTGGTCGAGCTGGTCGGCGCGGAGACCGCCGCGGAGTTGCGGCGCGTCACCCTGGCCGTCTACACCCGCGGTGCGGAGATCGCCCGCGAGCGCGGCATCATCGTGGCCGACACCAAGATCGAGCTGGGCTGGGACGCCGACGGTGTGCTGACATTGGGCGACGAGGTGCTGACGCCCGACTCGTCGCGATTCTGGCCCATCGACCAATGGCAACCGGGTCGTGCGCAACCTTCTTTTGACAAGCAATATGTACGCGATTGGCTAGTCTCGCCCGAATCGGGATGGGACAAAGCCTCCGGAAACCCCCCACCTCGACTTCCTGACCATGTGGTCGAGCGCACCCGCGAGCGATACCTAGAAGCGTATGAGCGCGTCACGGGGGCTCCCTTTAGCGGATGATTCGGCTGGGTCATGTGGTGTTAGCGACTACTGTTGGCCCGATCGAGCCTCACCGTTGATTTCAAGGAGCCGCACGAAATGGTCCGTTACCGCGTGCGCGGTGGCAACGCACTGCGTGGAACCGCGTTCATTCAGGGCGCGAAGAACGCCGTGCTACCCATGATCGGTGCGGCTCTGCTCGCCGCTAAGGGACGCACCGTCCTGCGCAACGTGCCGATCATCGAAGACGTCCGGCGCGCGGTCGAGCTGGCCGAGACCATCGGCGCGTACGTCGAGCTGCACGAGTCGGAGCGCACGCTGGTCATCGACGCCTCCCGGGTCTCCAGCCCCGTGCTGCCCGCCGAGATCGCCAGGCGCTTTCGCGGGTCGGTCCTGTTCACTCCCGCGCTGCTGCACCGGCTGGGCGAGGCGATCGTGGAAGGGGTCGGCGGCTGCAATCTCGGCAGCCGCAACCTCGACTTCCATTACCTGGGTTACAAGCGGCTGGGCGCGATCGTGGACGAGGGCGAGACCGTCATCCACGTCAAGGCGTCCGGCCTGACGGGGGCGACCCTCTATCTCGACACGCCCTCCCACACCGGCACCGAAAACCTCATCATGGCCGCCGCCCTGGCCAAGGGCACGACCGTGATCGAGAACGCGGCGCTGGAGCCCGAGGTGCTCGACGTCATCGACATGCTCACCAAGATGGGCGCGCGCATCAGCGGCGGCGGCACGGGCTTCATCACCGTGGAGGGCGTCGACGAGCTGCACGCCGTGGAGCACACGGTGATGCCCGACCGGCTGGACGCGGGCGTGTTCGCGATGGCGGCGGCGATCACCGGGGGCGAGGTGAGCCTGGTGGGGACGGGCCTCGACCTGGGCGTCGTGCGCTACAAGCTGGAGCAGATGGGCGTGGAGTTCGCCCGGCAGGGCGCGGTGCTGCACGTGCGGTGCGAGGGCCCGCTGCGGCCGATCAACGTCATCACCGACACCTACCCCGGGTTCGCCACCGACCTGCAGTCGCCGATGATGACCGTCGCGGCGCTGGCCGACGGCACCAGCTACATTCACGAGCGCATCTTCGACGGCCGCTTCGCGCTGGCCGGCGAGCTCAACAAGATGGGCGCAAACGTGGAAGTGGAGGGCAGCCGCGCGATCGTGCGCGGCCGGACGCCTCTCACCGGAACGCAGGTGACGGCGCACGATCTGCGTTCCGGGATTGCGCTCGTGCTCGCCGGGCTCGCCGCCGAAGGCGAGACCCTGATCGACTCCGGATACCTGATCGATCGCGGTCACGCACATCTCGCGGCGCGAATGCGCGCGCTCGGCGCGGACATTACACGAGAGATTTCCGAGCGCTAAAAAACGCGAGAAATACCGCGTTGAGCTGCTAGGACATCTTGTCGGGCGGTCAACCAGAACGGCTTTCCGGAAAAGTCGGGCGTGACATTACGGCCCCCGCGAGCGATCGTTCCAAAAGAGAGCACTGCAACGGACGGCAGGATGGGACGAACATTGGTCGAGAGGGCCGAAGAAACTCCCCGAGTGTCACGCCCGGGCGCTATGACACCGGACCTCACCATCGGCGTGGTCGGACCACACGACCTGGTCGAGCGAGTGATGTTGATGGGTCACGCCGCGGCGCCGCTGCCGTGTCGCCTGGTCGCGGCCGCGTATCGCGACGAGCAAGAGGCGCCTGACAAGGTGACGCGGCTCGGTCCCGGTGTCGACGCATGCCTGTTCGCCAGCCCGGTCCCTTATGACCTGGCCAGGCGTTCGGGTGTGCTGACGATGCCCGCGACGTACGTCCAACTCGGCGGAGCAGCACTGGTGGCAGCGCTGGCCAAGGCTGCGCTGGACACCCGCATGGACCCCCAGAGGGTCAGCATCGACGTGGTGAGCAGGGCGGATGTGGAGGAGGCGTACACCGACCTCGGCATCCCCGCCACGGACGTGCACAGCCGCGACGAGCCGGGCGCCACCGGCACGATCGCGGCCTACCATGAACGCCTGGCGCGGCAGGGGGCGACCACGGGAGCACTGACGTGCCTGCCCGCGGTGGCCGAACGCCTGCACGCGGCGGGCGTACCGGTCATCAGGATCCGGCCGACCTCCGCGGCGGTCCGAACGGCGCTGCACACCGCGGCGCTGCTGGGAGCGCATCACCGCCTGGAGGAGTCGCAGCTCACCGTGGTGCTGGTGGAGGTGCCGACGCTGCGCGAACCCGTGCGCCGCGCCGCCCCCCGCTACTGGCGCGACGAGTTGCGGTTGTCGCTGCACCGGCTCCTGGTCCAGGAGGCGAATCGCATCAACGCCACCGTCTGGCCGATCGACGATCACAGCTATCTGGTCACGGCGACCAGGGGCTCGATCGCGGCGGCCACCGACGGGTTCAGGGTGTTGCCGTTCGCCGCCAGGATCAGGGACGAGCTGGGGCTGGCGGTCGAGGTCGGTGTGGGGATGGGGCGGACGACTCATGACGCGGAGTCACACGCCAGGGCCGCGCTCGCCCGCACACAGGCGGGCAAGCAGGCTCAGGGGTTCGCGGTGGACCGCGAGGGGCGGGCGCTCATTCCGGCCCCGCGGATGCCACCGACCGGATCCACCGCACTCAAACCCAAGGGGGTGGAGGTGCTGGCCAGGCTGGCGGCCAAGCTCGAAGGCGGCGACACGGTCGTCGACGCGGAGGGCGCGGGCAAGATGCTGGGGGTCACGCCTCGAACGGCTCGGCGGTTGTTGCGCACGTTGGTTGACGAGGGACTCGCGTGGCCGCTTCCACCGAACCGCACCCCGCAGCCCGGCCGGCCACGACAGCTCTACCGGCTGATCGTGGAGAAGCTGGGTCCGCGCTGATCACGCGGGCCCGCCGTCCCTCCAGGGCGGCGGGCCCGCCGATCCGGACCATGACCGGGCGGGCCTGCGCGTGACCTGTGGCCGCCCCGCACATTGACCGGACATGTCAGCTTTGCGAACGACAGGATTGACTCTTGTGAACTTATTGGTTGACGCGTGTAGATGGGGGTATGTTCTCCCACGCCCCCGATCGACGGGATTCGGACGGGGGCACCAAAATTTTCTGGCAGTGCCCCGCCGCATGCGCGCGTTGAGAAGATTGCCGCCTTCTGTGACTCTGAGTCCGCCTTGCCATGGCTTGCCGTGGTGATGGTGGTAGGGATTGTGCGGGTTTCGGACTCGGAGCGGCTTGGTTCAGAGGGGCCTGCGCGGGGCTGTGGGGGCCGCTGAAGGCGTTCGCCGTAGGCGCGCGGGAATCGGGGTCAGCAGGCGCAGGAGATTCCTGAGACCGGTGCTGTGAGGGCGTCCACTGGGTGGCGGGTGACGCCCGATCCGGTCCGTACGGGAAAGCCCTCCCGCGCCCAATACTCGAAGCCCCCGATCATCTCCTTGACCGGATGACCGAGCTTGGCCACCTCCAGGGCCGCCCGCGTCGCGCCGTTGCACCCCGGACCCCAGCAGTACGTCACCACCGTGGCGCCGTCCGGGATCACCTGGGGCCCTCGCGTGGCGATCTCGGCGGTCGGCAGGTGCACGGCGCCGTCGATGTGACCCTGGTCCCAGCTCTCCTTGCTGCGCGAGTCGACGACGACGAGGCCGGCAACGCCCGTGGCCAGGTCGGCGGCCACGTCCGAGACGTCGGTCTCGAAGGACAGGCGGGCGGCGAAGTGGGCGAGTGCCGCAGCGGTGCTTGCGGTGGAGGTCGGCATGGATCGGATCCTGCCAAATCGCGCACCCATCCCAACAGTGGCGTGAATGCCTCCTACCGTTAATATCCCGCCATGTCCCAACCGCTGATACGCGGAGGTTTTTGTCGGAGACGGCGAGTATGGTCATGAGTCATGAGCACAAACACCCCTGACAGTCGCACATCACTCATGGTCTGGAGCGCCCTGGCGATCGTCTACCTGGTGTGGGGCTCCACCTACCTCGGCATCATGATCGCCATCGAGACCGTGCCACCGCTTCTGAGCGGCGCGCTGCGGTTCCTGTCGGCCGCGCTGCTGCTGAGCACCTTCCTGGTGATCAAGAAGGGCCGGGCGCCGTTCCGGATGTCGCTGCGCCAGTTCGGCGGGGCGGCGCTGGTCGGGCTGTTGTTGCTGACCGGCGGCAACGGCATGGTGGCCGTGGCCGAGCAGCACATCTCCAGCGGCCTGGCCGCGCTCCTCGTGGCCTCGGTGCCGCTGTGGCTGGTCGTCTTCAGGCTCGTGGTCAGGGACCGGCCGGCGCTGCTGACACTGGTGGGGGTGCTGGTCGGGTTCGGCGGGGTCGCGGTGCTGACGCTGGGCGGCGGGGGCGGCGAGTCGGCGGGCGCCCAGGGCATCGCGGTGATCATGCTGGCGTCGTTCTCGTGGGCGGTCGGCTCGTTCCTGGCGGCGCGGCTCCCGATGCCGCCCAACATCTGGACGGCCAGCATGGTCGAGATGCTGGCCGGCGGGGCCGGGCTGTTCGTGGTCAGCACCGCGGTCGGGGAGCGGCTCGACCTGGCCGCCGTGTCGGGGCGCTCGTGGGCCGCGCTGGTCTATCTGGTGCTGGTGGGCTCGCTGATCGGCTTCACCGCCTACACCTGGCTGCTGGCCCGCGCGCCGATCTCGCTGGTGTCCACGTACGCGTACGTCAACCCGGCCGTCGCCGTGCTGCTGGGCGTGCTCGTGCTGAACGAGCACGTGACGGGGCAGATCGTCATCGCCGGGCTGGTGATCCTGGTCGGCGTCGCCCTGGTGGTGTCCACCGAGCGACGCGCGAAAACCAGGACACCGGTCCTCGAAGAGGTCAAGGTCTAGCGGGGGAAGCGCGCGGCCGCGGCCAGGAAGGCGTCGTTCGCCTCGGGGGAGCCGATGGACACGCGCGCGCCCTCCCCCGCGAACGGCCGCACCGCGACCCCGTCCACGGCGCAGGCGGCGGCGAAGTCGAGGGTGCGCTCGCCGAGCCTGAGCCAGACGAAGTTCGCCTCGGTGGGCGGCACCGTCCAGCCCTGGGCGATGAGCGCCTCGCGGACGCGGGTGCGCTCCTTGACCACCAGCTCGACCCGTTCGAGCAGCTCGTCCTCCGCCCGCAACGAGGCGATGGCGGCGACCTGCGCGAGGTGGTTGACCGCGAACGGGATGATCGTCTTGCGGACGGCCGTCGCCACGGGCTCCTGCCCGATCAGGTAGCCGACCCGCAGGCCCGCCAGCCCATAAGCCTTGGAGAACGTGCGCAGCACGCAGACGTTGGGCCGGTCGCGGTAGAGCGTGAGACCGTCGGGGACGTCCTCGTCGCGGACGTACTCGCGGTAGGCCTCGTCCAGCACCACGAGCACCTGCTCGGGCACCCGGTCGAGGAACGCCTCCAGCTCGCGGCGCCGGATGGCGGTGCCGGTCGGGTTGTTCGGGTTGCAGACGAACACCATGCGGGTGTCGTCGTTGATCGCCTTCGCCATGGCGTCCAGGTCGTGGTCCTCACCGGCCAGCGGCACCATGACCGACTTCACCCCGGCGAGGTCGGCGAGGAGCGGGTACGCCTCGAAGGAGCGCCACGCGTACACGACCTCGGCCCCCGGGTCGCCCACGGTCTCGAACAGTTGCTGGGCCACCGTGACCGACCCCGCGCCCAGGGCGATGTGGTCGACCGGCACGCCGAAGCGCTCCGCGATGGCCTCGGTCAGCTTGATCGAGCCGGGGTCGGGGTAACGGTGGATCTGCCGGGCCCCCTCGGCGATGGCCTCCACCACCGAGGGCAGCGGACCGTACGGGGACTCGTTGGAGGACAGCTTGTACGACCGGCCGTCGGCGGCCGCTACGACCTTGCCCGCCTTGTAGGCGGCCATGGTGTCCAGGATGTGGCGGAAACGAGGCATGGCCTAACTGTAAAAGCAGCGGCGCGGTGCGGCAGCACCGAGGCACGTGATGCACGGTTCGCTCGTGCCCCACGACTGCGTGTAACGTGCGTGCATGGTCCCGAGCGTGCCGGTCAGCGTCGACCTGGTGGTGCTCACCGTGCGCAACCAGGCGCTGAGCGCCCTCGTGTGGCGCCGCGACAATTCGCCGTTCCTGCGGCGCTGGTCCCTGCCGGGCGGCTTCATCCAGCTCGACGAAGACCTGCCCGCCGCCGCCCACCGCATCCTCGCCGAGCGCGCCGGCCTGCCGGGCGCCCCGGTGCACCTGGAGCAGCTCCAGACCTACGGCTACCCGGACCGCGACCCCCGCCAGCGCGTCCTCAGCGTCGCCTACCTCGGGCTGGCCCCCGACCTGCCGGCCTCGGAGAAGGCCCACATGAGCTGGCAGCCGGTCAGCTCGCTCCTGGTCATGGCCTTCGACCACCGCCGCATCATGCTGGACGGGATCGAGCGGGCCCGGGCGAAGGTGGAGTACACCTCGCTGGGCGCGGCCTTCTGCCCGCCGGATTTCACGGTGGCGGATCTGCGGCGGGTCTACGAGATCGTCTGGGGCCGCCCGCTGGATCCGCGCAACTTCCACCGGAAGGTCACCAAGGCGGAGGGCTTTCTGGTCGGGACCGGCGCCACCACGACCAGGGACGGCGGCCGGCCGGCCAAGCTCTACCGCCGCGGCCCGGCCGAGCTCCTCCACCCGCCGATGCTCCGCTCACTCAAGGAGTGAGCGACGACGCTCCGCTCAAGAAGCGGGCGACCTTAGGCGACGACGCTCACCGCTGAAGCGGGCGACCCTAGGCGGTGACGCGCACGTGTAACGGCTCGGTCGCCGACTTGCCCGACGGCACCTTGACGCCGATCCTGATCCACTCCCCGGCCGGCACCTGGCTCCAGTCGAACGGCACCCACGCCGTCGACATCCCCTCGGGCAACTCCTCCAGAGGATCCTCGTCCAGCCAGCCCAGCGAGGCGACGTCCAGCTCCTGAGTCCCGCCCGACCACTCGATGGTGATCGTGCTGTTCTGGAAGTTGTAGCCGCGGACCTCGACCCCGTCGTGGATGTCACGCGCGCGCCGGATGGCGTCCACGGCGATGGGACGCTGCCAGTCGGCGGTGATCTCCTCTTCCAGCGACGGTTCGCCACAGGTCATGAAATCGCTCCACATGTAGGAGACGACCTTCTGCACATAGCGGCCGGTCATCGTGACCGCCTGATCCAGGCGCTTCTTGTCGGTCTTGCCCCGCGTGCCCTGCGGCGCGCACGCCTTCTCGCCCGACGGCTCGAACGCCTCCACGTTGGCCCAGAGCTGCACCTGGTAGCCGGCCTGGATCATCTGCTCCCTGGCCACCGACATCTCGCGGTAGTAGTCGCGCGTCGACCCGTGGTACGCCGTCCCGTACGTGGACTCCCCCACCACCGGCTCCAGGCGCTCGTCCACCTCGCTGCCACGCTCGTCCGGCCAGAACAGGCCCACCTTGCCGGTGCCCCGGCTGTCCTGCGGGGCGATGATGCCGACCCCGGTCTTCGCCAGCGCCTTGAACGCCTCGGCCACCTGCTTGGGCGTCTGCCCGAAGCCGACCCGTTTGCGCGCGTCCATGTAGGGGCTGATCAGGATCGGCTTGCCGGGCAGCTCCTGCTCGACGATGGTGTGCTGGTCGGCGTAGACCTCCAGCGTCGGGTTCGAGGCCAGCGTGTCCGCCATCTGCACCTCGAACGGCTGGTAGACGCCGCCGAGCGACTCGCGATCGCCGAAGCGCACGCCGTAGTCCTGCAGGATGCGCCGTGTCAGCGTGGTCAGCGTGCCGAGATGGCGCTTCTCCGCCCTGGTCGGCGTCTTGGGATCGCGGGGCGCCAGCGGCAGCGCCGGGAAGATCCGCATGCCGAACTGCTCGCCGAGGTCCAGCAGCTTCTTCAGGCTGTCCTTGGTCGAGCCGGCCACCAGGATCAGGTCATAGGAGGAGCCCTTGCGGGAGAAGTCGCAGGTGGCATCGTCCGAGCCGTCCGGCTGGGTGATGATCCGGTAGTAGATGCGGGTGCCGATCTCGACGCTGTGCTCCATCTGCGGGCAGCGGAACAGGTCGGCGTCGAACGACTCGTCGGTCCGGTAGACGTACGTGCGGCCGATCCGGTTGCCGGGGTTGGCCGCCTGCAGATCCCGCTCGGCGGCGGCGTGGCAGGTCAGGCCGTCCTCCTGGCAGGACTTGTAGAGCGGGTCGAGCTCGCCGTCCCTGGTGAGGATCTCGCCGTCGTCGGAGAGGGTGCGGAACTGCAGGCCGTAGCCGATCCTGATGATCGTGTCGCCGCCGACGCGGTGGATCTCCTGGAGCTGGCCGCGCCAGGTGCAGGGGTCCGACTTGGGAGTGATCCAGTAGCCGGTGACGGCGTAGGGCGCCTTCTCGCCGGTGTCGAACGTTCCACAAGGGTCGGTGAACTTGCTCACCGCCGGCGTCGGCTCCGCGGTGACCGACGGCTTGGGCGTCGCCGAAGCGCTGGCCTTGGGGACCGGCTTCTCGGCGGACATCGGCAGGACGATCACCACGGCGGCCGCCGCCACTGCCAGGATGGCTGCGCCCACGACCAGGAAGAGCCAGCGCACGTTCAGGAACCTACCCGCTCTTGAGGATTACGGCTTGACCCCGGCCCAGGACTCGAGCTGGGCGACGAACCGCTTGGCCGAGTTGGGCCAGTGGTGGTTCGCCCGGGCCGCGGCATAGCCGCGCGCCCCCTGCGCGCGCCGCTCCCGGACGTCGTCCCGGAGCGTGAGCACGGCCTGCGCGACGGCCTTGGGATCCTCCCAGGACACGACGACGCCGCTGTCATAGCGTTCCACCAGCTCCACGGCCCGCGGCGACGGCGTCGTGATGACCGGAATACCATGCGCCATGTATTCGACGATCTTGGTGGGCATCGAGTGCCGGTAGTTGGGCTCGTCGTGCAGCAGCGACAACCCGGCCAGCGCGCCGTCGAGCCGCTTGAGCGCCTCGTCGTTGGGCATGAAGTCGCGCCACTCCAGCAGGCCCTCGCTCACGGCCTGGTTGAGCACCGGACGGCTCTGCGGATCGGCGTACCCGATCAGCTCCACCGACACCCGGTACGGCTGCAGCAGCTTGGCCACCTCGACGGCCTCCATCACGCCGCGCGCCCTGGACAACCAGCCCAGGTAGACCACGCGGTCGTCGCCGGGCGGCGTCACGGAGTCGGGCACCCAGGTCTCGTTCGGCACGATCAGGTGCGCGTCCTTGAACCGCCCCGCGTAGGCCGTCTCGGCCAGCAGCAGGTGCATGCGGCGCTCCGCGGTGCCTTCGAGCATGCGGGCGAGGAAGCGCACCGGCGGCCGCAGCGGCGCGGGCAACCACGGCTTGAGCGAGAGCGTGGCCGGGGTGTCCTCGTGGACGTCCCACACCACCGGAGGCCGGTTGCGCACGCCCCACACGGCGAACAACAGCTCGGGGTCATGGATGAGGACGAGGTCGACCTTCGCACGCATGCGCTTGAACAGCCGGCGCGCGGCCCAGACGGCCGCCATCCGCTTGCGCTGCGCGGCGCGCGGCAGATCGACGCCGGTGACCCAAGGTCTGGGGACGACGCCGTGCGCGGTGAACGAGGCGGCGTACGTGACCTCATGACCGGCATCCACAAGGGCACGAATCTGCCGATGCAGAATTCTCGCGTCCTCGGGGTTATGCACCACCGTCATGACGAGCACGTGCACTGCGCGCAGCCCTCCGTCGCTACAGGCGCTCGACGCGTTCACCCTCGGCGAGCACGCCGCGGGTGTCGAGCACGAGCCTGGCCTTCGCCTCGACCATGTCGAGGTCGAACGCGGCGTGCTGCTGCATCAGCAGCGTCACGTCCGCGTTGATCACGGCCTCGCCCAGGTCCTCCTCACGCGGCACCGGGGTGCCGTCCACCGCCCACTCCTTGACGTACGGGTCGGCGAACGAGAGCTCGGCCCCGAGCTCCAGCAGCGCACGCGCCACCGGGAGGGCCGGAGTCTCGCGCTCGTCGGCGATATCCGGTTTGTAGGTGACGCCGAGCATAACCACTCTCGCGCCGTTCACGGGCTTCTTATGCCTGTTGAGCAAGCGCTGCACGCGAGCCACCACGTACGACGGCATCCGCTCGTTGATCTCCTGCGCCAGCTCGACGAACCGGAAGGGGTAGCCGAGCTTGCGCACCGTGTACGACAGGTACGACGGGTCGACCGGGATGCAGTGCCCCCCGACGCCGGGACCGGGCAGGAACTTCTGGAAGCCGAACGGCTTGGTCGCCGCGGCCTCGATCGACTCCCACAGGTCGATCCCGAGCTCGTCGCAGAAGATCGCCATCTCGTTCACGAGCGCGATGTTCACATGCCGGTAGGTGTTCTCCAGCAGTTTGGCCATCTCGGCCTCGCGGGTGCCGCTGACCGGCACCACCTGCTCGATGAAGCGCCCGTAGAAGGCCGTCGCGCGGTCGCGGCAGGTCGGCGTGTAGCCGCCCACGACCTTGGGTGTGTTGCGCAGGCCGAACTTGGGGTTGCCCGGGTCGATGCGCTCGGGCGAGAAGGCGAGGTGGAAGTCCTCGCCGGCGACGAGCCCTGAGCTCTCCAGCAGCGGCCTGGCCACCTCGTCGGTGGTGCCGGGCCAGGTGGTGGATTCGAGCACGACGAGCGTGCCCTTGCTCAGGTTGCGGGCGACGGCCTTGGTGGCGCCCTCGACGGCGGACAGGTCCGGGCGGTGGTCCTCGTCCAGCGGAGTGGGGACGCAGATGACGATCGTGTTGCTCCGGGCCAGCACGGTCTCGTCGAGTGTGGCGCTGAACCCGTTGGCCAGCATGTGCTCGAGGTCGGCGTCGGTCAGGTCGTCGATGTAGGACTGCCCGGCGGTGAGCGCGTCGACCTTGGTGCGGTCGACGTCCACGCCGACGACCCGCAGGCCGGCGGCCACTGCCTCCTTGGCGAGCGGCATGCCGACGTAGCCCAGGCCGATGACAGCCAAGTCGATTTCTGTCACGGCAGTGCCTTGAGGAGCCGGAAACAACACTTCATGGTCGCAAAGGTTATCTCAAGTCCACCTAGCTCACGCCTAATGCGACCGAACCCGTCACAAGAGACAGCTAACTTGAAGGTCATCATTCCGCAAGAGACCGGTATAGAGCTTGATAAGTCTCGGCAACACGGCTCCAAGTCCGCTTAGCGGACACTTCCGTCCGCCCGGCCTCGCCCATCTCAGCGCGCCTGACCGGGTCCTCACGGAGCCCGGCGATGGCCTTGGCCAGCGCGGCCGGATCGCCCGGCGGCACCAGCAGCCCGGCGCCGTCAGAGCCCACCAGCTCCGACAGGGCGGGCAGATCGCTGAGCACGACGGGTTTGCCGAGCGCCATCGCCTCGACGGGTTTCAGGGGCGTGACGAGCCGGCAGACCCGCAGGTCCTCGCGCGGGCAGGCGAAGATGTCGATGGCGTCCTGCGCCTGCAGCGCCTCCTCTGGGCCGACCCGGCCCGGCAGGATGGCCTCGCGCAGGCCGAGCTCGGCGACCAGGGCCAGCAGGTTGTCGCGCTCGGTGCCGTCGCCGACGATGAGCACCCGCACCGGGGCGCCCTCGTCACGCAGCAGCGCGGCGGCCCGCAGCAGGGTGGCGAAGCCCTCGTAGGCCACGATGCTGCTCACGGAGCCGACGACGATCTCGCCGGGCGCGATGCCGTACGCGGCGCGGAACGAGGCGCCGTCGTAGTGGGCGGTCAGCAGGGTGTCGTCCACGGCGTTGGGCGCCAGGTGGATCTTGTCCCTGGGCACGCCGCGCTCGACGATCTCGGTGGCCATCGTCTCGGCCAGCGTGACGACCGCGTCCGCCTCGCGCATCAGGAACGCCTCGCGCTCGCGCTGGAGCACGTGCCGCTCACTGCCGACGCGGATCGGGTCGCGCGAGGCCCAGGTCTCCTCCAGGAAGCCGCGCACCTCGTAGACGAAGGGCGTGCCCGTCCTGTCGCGCACCGCGTGCGCCACGGAGCCGTTGCGGTGGTCGGTGGCGGCGTGCAGCACCTGCGGTTTGAGCTGGGTGACGAGCTGGGTGACCGCGTCGGCGCCCTTGATCATGCGCCCGCGCATCTCGAACGGCATCTCGCCGTGCCCGCCGGGCAGCAGCCGGTAGTAGGGGATGCCGTCGAGCTCCTCGAACGGCGGCGCGTCCGCGTGCCCCTGCAACATCGGCCAGCCCCAGCTCGTGACCACGTGCGGGTCGAGCCCCGCGACCTTCTGGGAGGTCACGATGCGGTGGGTGCGGACGGTGTAGCCGGCCTGCGTGTACGGCAGCGCGTTGGTGACCAGGTGCAGCACCCGGCCTTCGACGCGCCCGGCGACGGCTACCTTGGGCGCGGGCGGGATCGGGCCAGGACTGATCGCGGCCAGCTCACCCCGGTAGTAGGCGGCCCGGCGCTTGACGAACGGATATTTGGCATGGGCGTCGAGCACCGCGGCGGCTTCGCTGACCCGCCCGGCCTCCCACAGGTCCTTGGCCTCGTTCCACGGGCCCTGGATCACCCGCATGCCGAGCTTGCGCACCATGCGCCGGGCCCGTCGCGCGGCCGGCCACGCGACGCTGCCCACGACGGGGCGCAGCCGGGGCGGGAGCGCGTCGGCGGCGGCCTTGGCCACCCGGACCGGGTCGGACTTGACCTTGGTCACGACGACGCGGGAGACGATGATCGGGTGCTGGACGAAGCCCTTGAGAAGTCCACCGACGCCGGCACGGGCGGACTTCGCGGAAACCTTGGAGGAGTCTTGACGACTGGCGTCGGATGCCACGCTGGGACCGTACCATAGGCAGCGATTTTTCCCTTCCGCTATGAAAGGCGAGGTCAATGAGGGAGAACCCCCTGGTCCTGCACGTTTTGGGTGCTCGTCCCAATTTCGTGAAAGCGGCCCCGGTGGTGCGGGCACTCGGTGAACTCGGCGTGCGGCAGGGCATCATCCACACCGGTCAGCACTACGACGCGCTGATGTCCGACGTCTTCTTCGCCGACCTGGGCCTGCCCGAGCCGGTGGCGAACCTGGGGGTCGGCTCCGGCAGTCACGCCAGGCAGACCGCGGCCCTGCTCGTCGGCCTGGAGGAGGTCGTCCAGGAGCACGAGCCCGACCTGGTCGTGGTGTACGGCGACGTGAACTCGACGCTGGCCGCGATCCTGGTCTGCGCCAAGCTCGGCGTGCCGACCGCGCACGTGGAGGCGGGGCTGCGCTCGTTCGACCGGGGCATGCCGGAGGAGGTCAACCGGGTCGTCACCGACGCGCTGGCCGACCTGCTCTTCGCCACCTCGCCCGAGGCCCTGGCGTTCCTGGCGAACGAGGGTGTGCCGGCGGCCAAGGTGCACCTGGTGGGCAACCCCATGATCGACAGTCTCTTCTCGGCCCTGCCGTCCCTGGACCCGGCGCCCGTGGTCGCGAAGCTCGGCCTACCGGCTCGTTATGCCGTGGCGACCCTGCACCGCCCCGCGAACGTGGACACCCCCGAGGCCGCCAGGGAGCTGGTCGACGCGGTGCTGGAGGTGGCCCGGCAGATCCCGCTCGTGGTGCCGATCCACCCGCGCGGCAAGGCGCGGCTGGCGGCGGCGGGGCTGGTCGACGGGGAGTCGGTCAGGGTGGTCGACCCGCTGGGTTATGTGGACTTCCTCTCACTCGTCCGCGGGGCCGCGCTGGTCGTCACGGACTCCGGCGGCGTGCAGGAGGAGACGACCATGCTGGGCGTTCCCTGCCTGACCGTGCGGCCCAACACCGAGCGGCCGATCACGATCACGCATGGCACGAATCGCCTGGTCACGCCCGCCCTGCTGCCTGCCGCCGCGGAGAAGGCGCTGGCCGACGGCGCCGCGACGCCGGCCGGCGAGCTGCCGATGTTGTGGGACGGCAAGGCCGGGCCGCGGATCGCCACGGTGATCGCCGCCTGGCTCAAGGGGGACAACCTCGCGCCTGCTTCTCAGGGCAAACGCCCCGAATAGCGGCCGTATCCGCCGTACTATGACAAACCTCCGCTGAGCGATAGGCGTACCACCATGGCCGACACCCCCGAAGAGCCCACCTACCAGCGACTCGGCCCCGTCAACTGGCTGCCCGAGGAGCGCAAGCTCGTCGAGCGGTACGAGGCCGAGGTCAGGGAGCTGCGGCGGCGGCTGGAGGTCGCCGAGGCCAAGGCCGCGTACGCGACGTGGAAGCTGGAGGCCACGCAGGCCAAGCGCACGTTCAAGCTGGGCGAGGCCCTGGGCTCGAAGAGCCCGGGGAAGATCGTCGAGGCGGTCCGGTCGAAGGAGCGGGCGCCCAAGCCGCCCGTCCCGGTCAGCGAGGCGGCCCAGGTGGCGAGCCACCGGCCCCCGCTGGTGGACGTGCCGGCCGCGAAGTGGCCGCTCGGCGCGGTGACCAGGCCGGACCTGAAGGTGGCGGTGATCCTGGACGACTTCTCCAGGATGGCCTTCCGCTACGAGTGGGACCAGATCGAGTTCGGGCTCAAGGACTGGCCGGAGATCTTCGCCGAGAAGCGGCCCGACCTGCTGTTCTGCGAGTCCGCCTGGCACGGGAACCAGGGCCGCTGGCGCTACCAGATGACCGGCACGAACGCTCCGAAGGAGCCGCTGCGGGACCTGGTGGCCTGGTGCCGGCAGGAGGGCATCCCGACGGTCTTCTGGAACAAGGAGGACCCGCCGAACTTCGACTTCTTCATCGACACGGCCAAGCTGTTCGACTACGTGTTCACCTGCGACGGTGACATGCTGCCGAAATATCGCGAAGTTCTGGGACATGACCGGGTGGACGTGCTGCAGTTCGCCGCCCAGCCGCGCGTGCACAACCCGATCCAGCAGAAGCAGGGCCGCCTGCACGACGTGGTCTTCGCCGGGATGTACTTCCGCGACAAGCACCCCGAGCGCCGCGAGCAGATGGAGACCGTGCTCGACCCGGTCAGGGAGCTGGGCCTGCACATCTTCGCGCGCAACGGCGAGGTGGACGAGAAGTACGGGTGGCCGGAGAAGTACCGGCCGCACATCGTGGGCGAGCTGCCCTACGACCAGATGCTGGCCGCGTACCGGATGTACAAGGTCTTCCTCAACGTCAACTCGGTGCTCGACTCGCCCACCATGTGCGCGCGCCGCGTCTTCGAGTTGTCGGCCTGCGCGACCCCCGTGGTGTCGGGGTGGTCGCGGGCCATCGAGGAGACCTTCGGCGACCTGGTGCCCATCGCGCGGGAGCCGATCGAGTCGTACAACCAGGTGCTGCACCTGATCAACAGCCCGGAGCTGCGCGCCAGGATGGGCCACCTGGCGATGCGCGAGGTCTTCGACAAACACCTGTTCTCCCACCGCGTGGACCAGATCCTGCAGGACCTCGGCCACCGGGTGGAGCCTCGCTCGCGCTCGGTCTCGGTCGTGCTGCCCACCAACCGGGCCGCCCAGATCGAGCACGCGATCTCCTCGGTCGCCAAGCAGATCCACCGCCCGCTCCAGCTCGTCATGGTGCTGCACGGCCTGGACATCGACCCCGTGGTGGTCGCGGACAAGGCCCGCATGGCGGGCATCTCCGACGTCGTGGTCCTGCCCGCCTCCGCCGACCTGTCGCTCGGCGCGTGCATGAACCTGGGCATCGCCGCCGCCGAGGGCGACCTGATCGCCAAGATGGACGACGACAACCTGTACGGCGCGCACTACCTGTCCGACCTGGTCCGCGCGTTCGACTACACGGACGCGGAGCTGGTCGGCAAGGGCGCGCACTACGCCTACTTCGAGGGCAGCGACACCACCATGCTCCGGCTGCCGGGGCTGGAGCACCGCTACTCGTTCCTGGTGCAGGGCGGCACGTTCCTCGGCAAGGCCGACATGTTCCGCTCGTACGGCTTCGCCGACATCACCCGGGGCGAGGACACCCACCTCGTCCGGCGGCTGAAGGAGGACTCCGTCAAGATCTACTCGGCGGACCGCTTCAACTTCGTCTACTGGCGCAGCGCCGACAGCTCGATGCACACCTGGCAGGCCGACCACATCAAGCTGACGCGCAACGCGCAGTTCTCCTTCGTCGGCCGCCCGGACGCGCACGTCCTGATCTGACCGTCACCTCGTCACCCGCGCCAGGTTCTGGTCGGCGAGGCGGGCCAGCTCGTACAGCCCCTGCGGCTTCACCTGCTGGCCGACCACCAGCATGCTCATGATCAGGGTGCCGCGCCGGATCATGACGGAGCCGATCTGCGCGTTCTTCTCACCCCCGGCCGCCGAGGTGAGGTAGGCGCGCGACTCGTCGCCCTTGGCGGGCATGGACAGGCTCTTGGTCTCGTAGGTCACCTGGGTGCCCGAGACCTCCGCCGTGTAGGAGACGCACTGCCGCGGAAGCGGGGCGGGGAAGCCCGCGTTCGGCATCGAGACCACGGCCTGCGTGATCGAGCCGCGCGCGGCGGCGAAGGCGATCACCGCGGCCGGGGCCCCGGCCACCTCGGGCTTGGCCGCGTCGAGCTGCGCGGCCCCCGCGCACTCCGGGCGCTGCAGCTTGGCCTGGCGCAGGGCGGCCAGGCCCTGCTGGGTGGACTTGAGCGAGCCGAAGGCGCCCAGCTCCGGCCCGTACGCGATGCGCATGCCCTTGGGCACCGGCAGCAGGGCGGCGCGCAACCTGGCCGCCTCGTCGGACGTCTGGGACGGCGGCGCGGAGGCGGCGGGCGCCGGGGCGTCACCGGCGGACGAGCATCCGGCAATGACGGTCATGCTCAGGAATATGCCGGAAACGGCCTTAAGCATGGTCTCTCCAATTCACTCTGGCGGCATTGTGCGAAACGCTAGAGGAAGTGCAGAGTAAGGAGCTGAGTAACGTCGCTATTCGCGGGATTCAGTGGCTATACGAGCGATTTCCGGTTCGGCGCCATTAGGCGTCGCCGGGGCCGCGCCATCAGGCTTCGCGGCAGTTCCGCCATTGAGCAGCGCCCTGGCCAGACCCAGTCCGGCGCCGCCCAGGGTGAGCGCTTTGGCGAGCATTTCCTCGACACCCTGGGCGCCGTTCAGCACCACCATGTGGTCCACGTTCCCGAACGCCTTCGCGCCCGCCTCCACGATCTGCGGCCAGTTCTCGGCGAGTTGCTGGGCGACGACCGCCTCCTGGTTGTGCGCGAGCGCGTCGGCGCGGGCCTTGATGGCCTCCGCCATGGCCAGGCCCTTGGCCCTGGCCGCGTCCGCCTCGGCCATGCCGCGCAGCCTGGTCGCGGCCGCTTCTGCCTCGCCGCGCAGCCGGATGCCCTCGGCCTCGGCCTGCGCCTGCGCGACCGAGGCGCGCCGCGCCGCCTCGGCGAGCGTGACCTGCTCGTACGCCCGCGCGTCCGCGGGCTTGCGCACCTCGCCCTCCAGCCGCTTCTCCGCCAGCGCGGCCTCCCGCTCCGCCGCGGTCGCCTGCTGGACCACGACCTCCTGGCGGGCGGTGGCCTCGGCCAGCGGACCGGCCTGCTGGGCCAGGGACGCCGCCCGGTCGATCTCGGCCTGGTAGCCGGCCTGCTGGACGCGGGCCTCCCTGATCGCGGCGGCCTTCTTGACGGCGGCCTCCTGCTCCGCGGCGTTGGCCTCCTGGTCGCGCCGCGCCTCGGCGATCCTGGCCAGCGCGGCCACGGCGGCGGCGTGCGGGCGGCCCAGGTTGACGATGTAGCCGGTGGCGTCCTCGATCTCCTGGATCTGCAGGGAGTCCACGTTCAGGCCGAGCTTGCTCATCTCGTCGGCCGAGGAGGTGCGGATCTCGTTGGTGAGCGCGTCGCGGTTGACGATGAGGTCCTCGACCGTCAGGTTGCCGATGATCGAGCGCAGGTGGCCGGAGAAGAGCTGGTGCGTCTTGTCGTCCACGGTCTTCTGCTGGTCGAGGAAGCGCCGTGCGGCGTTGGCGATGGAGACGAAGTCGTCGCCCACCTTGTAGATCACCACGCCGCGTACGTGGACCGGGATGCCCTGCTTGGTCACGCACTTGACCTCTAACTGGGAGACCCGGCTGTCGAGCGACATGCGGCGCGCGGTCTGGAAGCCGGGCAGGACCAGCGCGCCCTTGCCTGTGACGATCTTGAAGCCGAGCGTCTCCCTGCCCCGCGCGCCGAGGCCGGAGATGAGGATCGCCTCGTTCGGCTCGGCGACCCGCCAGATCAGCTTGAACACCACGACGCAGACCACCGCGACGGCGGCGATGATGGCTGCGAGTACCAGGTCCATGGTCACTCCCGGGCATAGTCGGATCTGTCGCCGACCAGACTTCCCGGCTCGCCCCGCCTTGACGGTACGCCCGATCAGGAGGCTTTTCCAGATCCATCCGGATCCGCACCGTTGGGCGTGGTCCCGTTGAGCAGCGCCCTGGCCAGGCCCAGACCGGTGCCGCCCAGCGTGAGCGCCTTGGCCAGCAGCTCCTCGACGCCCTGGGCGCCGTTCAGCACCACCATGTGGTCCACGTTCCCGAACGCCTTCGCGCCCGCCTCGACGACCTCCGGCCAGCGCTCGGCGAGCTGCTGGGCGATGACGGCCTCCTGGTTCTCCTTCAGCGCCTGGGCCCGCGCGCTGATCGCCTCGGCCTCCGCCAGGCCCTTGGCCTGCGCCGCCGCGGCCTCGGCCAGGCCCAGCGCCTTGGCCGACTCGGCGATGGCCAGCCCGCGGGCCTGCGCGGCCTGGGCCTCGGCCTCTCCGGCGACCTTCGTGGCGGCTCCCGCGGCCTCGCCGCGCAGCCGTACGGACTCGGCCTCGGCCGCGGCGGCCAGCTTGACCTGGGACGCCTGCGCGGCGGCGCGCAGCTCGGTCTCCTTCGCCTCGGCCTCCGCCTGCGCGATGCGGGCGTCGCGCTCGGCCTGGGAGAGCGTGACGGTCTCGTACGCCTTGGCGTCGGCCGGCTTGCGCACCTGCGACTGCAGCCGCTGCTCGGCGAGCTGCGCCTCCAGCTCGGCGGCCCTGGTCTCCTGGACGACCACCTCCTGGCGCGCGGTCGCCTCGGACAGCGGCCCCGCCAGCCGGGCGGTGGCCTGGGCCTGGTCGATCTCGGCCTGGTAGGAAGCCTCCTTGATCCGTGAGTCCCGGCGGGCGGCGGCCATGTGCGCGGCGGCGATCTGCTCGGCCTCGGTGGCCTCCTGGTCGCGCTGCGCCTGCGCGATGCGGGCGGTGGCGGCCACCTTGGCGGCGTGCGGCTTGCCCAGGTTGACGATGTAGCCGGTCTCGTCGTCGATCTCCTGGATCTGCAGCGAGTCCACGATCAGGCCCAGCTTGCTCATCTCGTCGGCGGCCGAGGCCCTGGTCTCGCTGGTCAGGCGCTCGCGGTTGAGGATGAGGTCCTCGATGGTGAGGTTGCCGATGATCGAGCGCAGATGCCCGGTGAACAGCTCGTGGATCGCGCTGGTCATGAAGTCCTGCTGGTCGAGGAAGCGGCGGGCGGCGTTCGCGATCGAGGAGAGGTCGTCGCCGACCTTGTAGATCACCACGCCCCTGATGTGCACCGGAATGCCCTGCTGGGTGACGCAGGAGACCTGGAGGTTGGCCGCCCTGGTGTCCAGCCGCAACCGCCTGGCCGCCTGGAACCCGGGCAGCACCGCCGCGCCCTTGCCCGTGATGATCTTGAAGCCGAGGCTGTCGAGGCCCTCGCCGCGCCGCCGCGCGCCCAGGCCGGAGATGATCAGGGCCTCGTTGGGCTCGGCGACCCGCCAGACGGCCTTGAACAGCAGGATCAGCACGACGGCCGCGACGACGATGCCGCCACCGACGATGGAGAACTCGGGGGACAACGGGCCCTCCTCAGATGAGTGCTCTGGCCACGTAGACGGTGCGGGGCGGGAAGTACTCGACGACGATCACGATGGAACCGGGCGTGAACTCCTCGTCCGGCACGCTGGGATGGGCGTAGAAGGCCTCGACGCCGCCCCGGATCGAGATCATCACCTCGCCGACGAGCCCTGGGCCGATCCTCCCCGTGACCCTGCCCTGCTTGCCGACCACCGGACTCCCCTCGCCGCCGATATTCCGGACGCTACTCCAAAGGGGCATTCGCGGTAATAGGCCGCGCAAAATGTTCCTCGAACGACTGCGCGTCCTGACGCGGCATTTCACCGCACTGCTGATGATCACGCCATGACCTTCACTCCGCGCGACCTCGGGATGAGCCGGTCCATTTCCCGCCGGGACTTCTTCGACGGCGTGGCCGTGGGCGCACTGGGGAGTCTGGTTTCTTACGGAAAAGCGGATCCGCCCTCGCACGCCGCGCCGGAGACTTTCGCGGTGCGCGGCGGGACGGCCGCCGCGCTCGGCGTGCCGCACGCGCTGCGGGACGGCCGCTTCTGGCAGCACGCGGGGCCGCCCGTCCCCACCGGCGAGCGGTACGACCTGGTGGTGGTCGGCGGCGGGCGCAGCGGCAGGAGCGCGGCGCTGGAATGGCTGCGGCGGGCGCCGGAGGCCCGGGTGCTCGTCCTCGACAACCACGACGAGATCAGCGGCCAGGCACGGCACCGGACGCCCGCCGGCGCCGACGGCGTGCTCTGCGACGAGGAGACGTTCGGCGCGGACACGCTGGTCAGGCTGACCTCCGGCTGGGTCGCCCGGCTGCCCATCGCGCCGCGGGCCCGGCAGGACCTGCACCTGCTCCGGCACGCGGCGCCCGACTGGTTTCCCGGGCTCTCGCCCGAGGACAAGCAGGAGCGGCTGGCGGACCTGACCTACTCGGCGTTCCTGCTGGAGGTCTGCCAGGCGCACCCCGACGTCGAACGGTTCTGCCGGACCATGTCCTCCAGGGAGTGGGCCTACGACACCCGGGCGTTCGGCGCGATCGACGCCTGGGCCACCGGATATCCGGGGTTCGGCGGCCTGGGGCTCGATCAGGGCAAGCCGTCGCGGTACAACTCGCCCACCGTGCGGGCGGGCCGCCCTGAGGGCGGCGCCGATCTGTCCGGTGTGCCCGTTCGGTTGTCCAGTCCGGTGGTGTCGGTGCGCGACGGGGCCGCCGCCGCGACCGTGGGCTACTTCGACGGCCACCAGGTCATGACCGTCGAGGCCGGCGCGGTCATCATGGCCTGCTGGAGCTCGGTGATCCCCTACCTGGTGCCCGAGCTGCCGGAGGCGCGGCGGCGGGCGCTGAGCCAGGCGGTCAGGGTGCCGCTGCTGCACGCCACCGTACGGCTGCGCGACGGCGGCGCGTGGCGGCGGGCCGGCGTCCGCAGGGTCCGCTGGACGGGGGCGTACTGGTGCGCCATCGAGTTCGAACCACCGGGCATCGTGCGCCTGACGGCCACGCCGTGCCGGTCGGAGCTGGGGCCGGGCGCGGGGTCCGTGGCGGGCAGGCAGGAATTGCTCAGGACGCCGTACGAGCGGCTGGAGCACACGATCCGCGACCAGCTCGCCCGGCTGCTCGGCCCCGTCGGCTTCGACCCCGCCAGGGAGATCGAGGCGATCACCGTCCACCGATGGGGGCACGGCGTCGCGCCCGAGTACTGCAGGCCCTGGCACGCCTTCTACCCGGACGGGCCGTTCCCCGCGGACGCGGCGGCCGGGCGGTTCGGCAGGATCGCGATCGCGGGCGCCGACTCGGCGCCGGTCGGCCGCTCCGAGGCCGCCGTCACGGCCGCCGTCCGCGCTGTCGAGGAGTTGCGGCGATGAGAGCGTGACCGCGTGTGCTCAACTGGACGGGCCTCGCCGTGATCTCGCTGGTGGCGCCGCTCTGCTTGTGGCAGATGGTGGCCGCAGGCCACCGGGAGCACCAGATCATGCCCCAATAATCACGGTAATGAACGTGTTCCTCCCACTGCGCCGGAAGCATAATCGGTGCTAGTCTCCTGTGCGATCTTCCGGAGGTGTATTTACACAAGGTGTGGAAATGCCCCCGACTCGAGGTTGGGACATGGGCTCGCGAAACCGGTCAATTCGGTTCAAGATCTTCTTATTGCTACTGCTACCCCTCCTGTCTCTGAGCGCGCTCTGGGGCTTTGTCCTCAACCTCACCATGGGCGACGCCCAGTCACTACTCCGGGCGAACACGCTCTACGAGACCATCGGGGTCACCTCCACCGACCTGGGATTACAGCTTCAGGCCGAACGCGTGCGCTCCGCCGAAGCACTCACTACGCGTAATCTCACCGAAGTCCTCGGCGGCCAGCGCGCCCGTACCGACGAGTCGATCGCCGACTTCAAGGCGGCCGTCACGGAGGCCGGCGGCGCGGTCACCGAAGACCTCCGCCTGCCCCTCGGCACCCTGACCGCCGGCCTCGACCGGCTCGGCTCGGTCAGGCGCGACATCGACGGCGGCCTCAGCTCCCGCCTGGTCGGGTTGAACGAGTACAACCGCGTCCTCGACGCGCTGTTCCTCCTCTACGACAACCTGGTGTCGGTCTCCGACCTGACGATCTACCAGCAGGCCGCCTCGTTGCAGGCGCTGGCCATGGCCAGGGAGTACATCGCCAGGGAGCACGCGCTCGTCATCGGCGCGCTGACCGACCAGCGGCTCACCGAGCCGGAGACGGCGGCCTTCACCGAGTACGCGGCCTCCAGGACGTTCCTGCACTCCCGGGGCCTGGCCGGACTCGACGTGTCCATGCGCATGCAGTACGAGCGCATCTTCGCCACCGAGCCGTTCCTGACCTTCGCCACCATGGAGTCGCGCGTCATCAAGACCGGCTCCCCGCCCCCCGACGCCGCGGCCTGGCACGCGGCGGTCGACAAGCTGACCGCCGCGCTCGACGCGCGTAACGTCGCGTCCTCCGACTTCCTGGCCGCGCGCACGTCCGAGGCGGCCACCGCCACGGTCGTCAAGATCTCGGTCGCGGGCGGCGTCGGCTTGATCGCGGTGCTCGCGTCGATCATCATCTCTGTACGCTTCGGTCGTCGTCTGGCCGGGGAACTGGCCGCGCTGCGCGCCGCCGCGGTCGAGCTGTCCGCGTCCCGGCTGCCGGCCGTCGTCGAGCGGCTGCGCAAGGGTGAGGACGTCGACGTACAGAAGGAGACGAAGGCGATCAAGGTGAGCGGATCCGCGGAGATCACGGACGTGGCCAGGGCCTTCGGCTCCGTCCAGCGCACCGCCGTGACCGCGGCGGTCGGCCAGGCCGCGCTGCGGCGCGGGGTCGGCCAGGTCTTCCTCAACCTCGCCCGGCGCAAGCAGGGCCTGCTGCACCGCCAGCTCGCGCTGCTGGACGCCATGCAGCGGCGCACCCACGACCCCGACAGGCTGGAGGAGCTCTTCCGCCTGGACCACCTGACCACCCGCATGCGGCGGCACGCAGAAAGCCTGATGGTCCTGTCCGGCGCCGCCCCCGGGCGCGCGTGGCGCAAGCCGGTGCCCGTGATCGACATCGTCCGGGCCGCGGTCGCCGAGGTCGAGGACTACACCAGGGTCTCCGTCGCGACGATGCCGGTCAGCGCGATCGACGGGGCCACCGCGGCCGACGTCACCCACCTGGTCGCCGAGCTGGTCGAGAACGCCACCATCTACTCCCCGCCGGACACCTCGGTCCAGGTGCGCGGCGACCAGGTGAGCAACGGCTACGCCATCGAGGTGGAGGACCGCGGGCTGGGGTTGTCGGACACCGAGTACGCCGGGCTCAACGGGCTGCTGTCCCACCCCCCGGAGTTCGACCTGGCCGACAGCGACAGGCTGGGCCTGTTCGTGGTGGCCAGGCTGGCGGAACGGCACGGGATCAAGGTCCTGCTGCGCCGCTCGCCCTTCGGCGGCACGACGGCCATCATCCTGGTGCCGCGTGCCATGCTGACCGAGCAGGCGGCACTGGAGGCGGGCGGTGACGACAAGGCGTCGTTGCCGAACCGCACGCGGAAGAAGGCGCTCGCAGTGGTGAGCTCGGGCGGTCCCGCCGGGCTGCCCAGACGGGTGCGCCAGGCCAACCTGGTGCCTCAGCTCAAGGAGTCCGAGGCCGCACCCGAGCCGGAGCGGCCGGACGAGCGCTCTCCCGACGAGGTACGCGACCTGTTCTCCGCGTTCCAACGGGGCACCCAACGCGCCCGAGAAGAAGCCTCTGAGGAGGCGCCATGAGTAAGGGGGATGCATGAGTACGCCGACCACCAACACCGGTGAGCTCAACTGGCTGCTCGATGACCTTGCCACGAGGGTCGCGGCAGTGCGCCAGGCGGTCATCTTGTCGACCGACGGCCTGGCGATCGGTTACTCCAAGGGGTTGTCCCGGGAGGACGCCGAGCACCTGTCGGCGGTGGCGGCCGGGTTCCAGAGCCTGGCCCGCGGCACCGGACGGCACTTCGGCGGCGGTGACGTGCGCCAGACCATCGTGGAGATGGAGTCGGCGTTCCTGTTCGTCACCGCGGCGGGACAGGGCACCTGCCTGGCCGTGATCGCCGAGGCGAACGTCGACGTCGGTCACATCGCCTACGAGATGGCGATGCTGGTCAAGCGGGTGGGCCAGCACATCACCACCAATCCGCGCGCTGGAGCGTCATGATCGATGGGCCGCAGTGGTTTGATGAGGAGGCGGGACCTGTCGTCCGGCCCTATGCTCTCATCCGCGGGCGCACGCATTCCTCAGGGGACGCGTTCGACCTCGTGGCGATCGTGCGCGCGATCGGCGACATGCCGGCCGAGCTCGGTCCCGAACAGCAACTCATCCTGCGGGCGGCCCGTAGTCCGATCTCGGTGGCGGACCTGGCCGTCGAGCTCGACCTGCCCGTCGGAGTCGTCCGGGTCTTACTCGGCGACCTGCGTGACCACGGCCTCATCTCGGTGACGTCGCCCTCCGCCGGAGGGTCGCGGTCGAATGAGCGCATTCTCAAGGAAGTGATCAATGGACTCCGTGCTCTCTGAGGACCCTGTCGCGCTGAAGATTCTGATCGCGGGCGGGTTCGGCGTCGGCAAGACCACCTTGGTCGGGTCGATCAGCGAGATCAAGCCGCTGCGCACGGAGGAGGTGCTTTCTGACCGCGGGATCGGCGTCGACGACATCGACGGCGTCGAAGCCAAGACCACCACCACCGTGGCCATGGACTTCGGCCGCATCACCATCCGCGACGGGCTGGTCGTCTACCTGTTCGGGACGCCCGGGCAGGAGCGGTTCTGGTTCATGTGGGACGAGTTGTCCTACGGCGCGCTGGGCGCGGTCGTGATCGCCGACACCCGGCGGCTGACCGACTGCTTCCCCTCGGTCGACTACTTCGAGCAGCGCGGCACGCCGTTCGTGGTGGCCGTCAACTGCTTCGAGGGTGCGGACCAGCACAGCGTCGACGACGTGCGCGTCGCGCTGGACCTGGACGCCGACGTTCCGGTGCTGCTGTGCGACGTGCGGCGCAGGACGTCCGCCAAGGCCGTCATGATCGCGCTGGTCGAGCACTCATTGAGGACGCTGGCCTCGGCGAACTAGCGACCCCGGCCTCGGCGAACCAGAGGCCGGAGATCATCGGTGCGCGGACCCTAGAGCGCCCTGAGACCGTTGATCACTTCTTGGAGCAGGCTCTCGGTCGCGGTGGTCGCCTTGTCGTCGCGCGGCGGGCGCACCTGGACCAGTTCGTGCTCCAGCAGGTCCCCCAGCAACACCCTGATCACGCCGACCGGCAGGCCCAGATCCGAGGCGATCTCGGCGATGGGCCTGCGCTGTCCCACCACGGCGCTCAGCACCCGCCGGTGCTGGGCGCTCAGCTCCGCTTTGGCCGGCGCGGGCAGCCCCGTCGCGGCGACGGTCGCCAGCAGGTCGAGCGCGGTGGACGTGGTCTTGGTCCGGCCGCGGGCGACCGCGTACGGCCGCACGACCGGCCCAGCCTCCTCGTCGACCCACTCGTGCTCGCGGCTCACGATCGCGATCCCCCATCCTGGTCGCTGTCCTGCCGCCCGCGTTGCCAGCCGGACTGGAGCGAGGAGAGCAACGCCCTGGTCTCCTCAGGTGAGCGCTCCTCGATCGGCGGCGCGGGGGGCGGCGCCTGCTTGAGCCGCTGCGGCAGATTGGCCTGCCGTTCGCGGCGGGGCAGCCCGGGGTTGTCCTGCTGCTGCGGCAGTGCGGGCACGGTGGTCGTCGTGGGACCGTTCGTGGCACGCATGCTGGTACGGACCCGGCGTGGCAACTCGCCAGGAGCCGTGGTCTCCTGCCTGACGACCGAGACCGAGACGGACTCGAACTCCAGCGGCTGCACCGGCGTCGCCATCGGCTCGACCAGCGAGGAGGGGATGAGCACGATGGCGGTCGTGCCGCCGTACGGTGAGAGCTTGAGCGTGACCTTGATGCCGTGCCTGGAGGCGAGCATGCCGACCACGGCGAACCCCAGCCGCTCCGTCTGCGCCGCGTCGAACTCCGGCGGCCTGGCCAGCCGGCAGTTGAAGCCGCTGCGGGTGGCCTCGTCCATGCCCAGGCCGCGGTCCTCGACCTCGACGGCGAAGCCCCTGCCGACCATCTCGCCGCGCACGGAGACCTCGTTGCCGGGCGAGGAGAAGGCGGTGGCGTTCTCGATCAGCTCGGCGAACAGGTGCATGAGGTCGGCCACCGCCGCGCCGGAGACGCCGGCCTCGGGCATCGGATAGACGCGGACCCGGGTGTACTCCTCGACCTGGGCCGCCGCGCCGCTCAGCACGTCCTCCATCGGGATGACGCCGCGCCACCTGCGGCCCGCCGAGCCGCCGGAGAGCAGCACCAGGCCCTCGGCGTGGCGGCGCATGCGCGTGGTGAGGTGGTCGAGCTTGAACAGCCGCTCCAGCGCCTCGGGCTCCTCCGTCTGGCGCTGCATCTCATCCAGCAGCCTGAGCTGGCGCTGCAACAACGACTGGCTGCGCCTGGCCAGGTTGCGCAGCGCCTCGGACACGCCCTCGCGGAGCCTGGCCTGCTCGACGGCGGCGTCCACGGCGGTGCTCTGCACGCTCTCGAACGCCGAGGCCAGGTCGCTGACCTCGCTGGTGGCGTGCGGGCTGACGGTGATGGGCGGCGCCTCGGCCGCGATGTCCACGCTCTCGCCCTTGCGCAGCTTCGTCACGACGTGCGGCAGCCTGATCTCGGCCAGGTCCAGCGCGGTACGGCGGAGCGAGCCCAGCTCGCGGGTGAGCCGGCGGCCGACCCTGATCGAGATGAAGATGGAGAACACGACCGCGATCAGGCCGAGCGCGCCCGCGACGGCGGCCCGCACGATGATGCCGATGCCCGCGGGCTCCATCCGGGCCAGCAGCTTGTCCCCGGTGCGCCAGACGGCGTCTCGGTACTCCTTCTGCACCTGATCGGCGACGCCCTGCCAGAGCTGGACGTCCGCCGGCTTCCCGGCGACGTAGCCCTCCAGCAGGTTCTCCATCGTCATGTAGCGGGGCGAGAAGAACAACTTCTCGAACGGGGTGCGCAGCTCGGCGTCGAGGCTGGCCAGGGCCTTGGGGAACAGGTGCGTCCTGGTGCCGTCGATCGCGGCCAGCATGTGCACGTCGTGCATGCTCGCCTGGCCGTTCGAGGCGATGATCAGGGCGTGCTCGCGGCTCAGCAGCTCGCGCACCTCGTCGGCGGTGATCAGGCCCTGCGCCTGGAGGGAGAGCTCCAGGTCGGTGCTGACCGTCATCCGGGAGTACAGGAGGTGGACCTCGTCGGAGATCTTCGCGTACTCGGTGACCAGGCCGCCCGGGGTGAGCCTGCGGTCATCCACCTTGCGCCTGATGTCCGGCAGCCGGTCGATGGCCGCGAACACGGTCTGGAGCTGGGCCCTCATGTCCGGCGTGAGCGCCGACTGCGTCTCCTCGGACGTGGCCCGCTCGCGCAGCGTCTTGCGGCTGTTGTCCACCTTGGCGCGGGCCTTGGACAGGGCGTCCTGGTCCCTCGACATGCCCGCCAGCTGCTCGGCGGAGGCGAGGCGCTCGGTCTGCAGGTTGCCTACGACGCCGTCGGCGTGGTTGATGACGTTCGTCCAGATGGTCTCGACCTTGAGCAGGTTGAGAGCCTCTCCCGACGTGGTGCTCGCGGCGAAACCCCAGAGTGCGACCAGGGAGACCAAGGGGATGACGAGCAGCGTCGAGATCTTGAATCTGATGGATCTGCCCGATGCCATGACACCCGCTCCCGGATAGAAGATCGCGGGAGAGAATAGCACCGAAACAGATGGTTTTAAGATCGACTAGCGATAAATCTGTGATATGTCGGGAAAATCAGGACCGCGTCCCTACCCTGACCAGTACTCCGGTACCCACCGACCACCGGCTCCACCTCAGGCACCGCCACCGGCTCTCCCTCAAGCGCCGGCCGCCGGCTCCGCCTCAGACACCGACCGCCGGCTCCACCTCAGGCGCCGGCTCCATCTCAGGCGCCGGCCACGACTCCCCGCCCCCGGCGGGCGGCTTCGACTCCCCGCCCCAGGCGGCCGGAGGCGGCTTCCCGCCCCTGGCGGCCGGTCGCGAGTCCCCGCTGCCAGGCCAGCCGCACCAGCCACCCGGCCAGCACCGCCAGCAGGGCCACCTCCGCGCCCAGCAACATCCGCTCCACGAGCCCGATCAGCACCCGCTCGCCCGGCAGCGCCACGTACGTGATCGCCAGCAGCCCGAACCCCCCGGCCAGGGCCACCCACTCCACCACCCGCGCCACGGGCTTCCAGTCGGCGTCTGAGGCCAGTCTGGGGACCAGCAGTGCTCCGGCGGCCGGCAGGCTCACGAACGCGGCGACAGAGACGTAGCGGTGGATCTGGGCCGCCACATCGAGATCGAGGCCGATGGGTGTGGTCGGGATGATCGCCGCCACGATCAGCGCCCCCGACCACACCATCAGCAACCGCTCCGGCAGCCCCCGCACCGGAGCCCCCGCGGCCCGCAGCCCGCCCAGCAACGCCAGAGAGCCGATCCCGAGAACCGCCATCGCGATCTCCGTGACGCCCCCGCGGTCGGACACGGCGTACTCGCTCACGGTCACGTTCATGGGGTCCAGGTAGGGGTCGGGAACCAACTGCCCGATCACCACCGCGACCACCGCGAACAGGATCGACGCACAGGCGATCAGGGGATAGAGCCTCTTGACTGCGGTCATGGCACTCACTCTTCCGCCCCGCACCGCCCTCACACATCCGGCCTCACCCCGGACCCGACCCTGAGTCGTCGCCGCCGCCTCTCGGGGTTGCTCGCCGCTTTTTTCTTACAGCGGCGCCCGAACTCTTTCGTTTCGGCGACACCGAACTCTTTTGTTACGGCGGTGCCCACTGGGCTCCACCCGCCGACCCGGGTGACCGACCTTCCAGGGAGACGCTTACCCGCCTCCCGGTGGGTGGGTGGGATGGGGTGCTGTCAGTCGAGGATGTGAGCCGTCGCGCGGGTGTAGCGCTCCCGGATCTCCGGCACCGCGTCCCCGGTGTACGTCTCCGTGGCCTCCGAGCGCCAGTCCGGGCTCGTCACCAGCGTGGCGGCCTGGTAGGCGGCGCCGTTGGCGACGTACTCGGCCGGCGGCGGCACCGCGATCGGCACCCCGAAAACGGTCGGGGCGATGCGGCGCACCGCCTCCGAGCGGGCCGCCCCACCGATCAGCAGCACCCGCTCAGGCCGCAGATCGAGCGCGTCCAGGGCGTCGGCGAGGCCGCACAACATGCCTTCGATGGCCGCCCGCGCCAGGTGGGCCGGGGTCGAGGTGGCCAGGGTGAGCCCGTGGATGGAGCCGGTCGCGGTCGGGCGGTTGGGGGTGCGCTCGCCCTCCAGATACGGCACCAGCGTGAGCCCGCCGGCTCCCGCCGGCGCTTGCAGTGCCAGGTCGCTCAACTCGTCGAGACTCACCCCGACGATCCGGGCGGCGGCGTCCATGACGCGGGCGGCGTTGAGCGTGCACACCAGCGGCAGGAACCGTCCCGTGGCGTCGGCGAACCCGGCCACCGCGCCCGACGGGTCCGCGCTGGACGCCTCGGCGACCGCGAACACGGTCCCGGACGTGCCGAGCGACACCACGACGTCACCCGGCCGCGCCCCCACACCAAGCGCGGCGGCCATGTTGTCACCGGTCCCAGGCGCGATCAGCACCCGCCCACCGCGTCCACCGACACCATCACCATCACGACCACCGGCACCGCCGACGCCATCGCCACCGGCACCGCCAGCACCACCGACGCCATCACCACCGGCACCACCGACGCCATCGGCACCGGCACCGCCACCAACGACGGCACCGACCTCATCCCCCGGACCCAGCACCCGCGGCAACCGCGGAACCGTGCCGAAGGCCATCTTCAGCAGGTCCGTCCGGTAAGCCCCGGTCGCCGGCGACCAGTAGCCCGTCCCCGAGGCGTCGCCGCGGTCGGTGGTGAGCTGGTCGAGGGCGGGCGTGGGCGCGTCCGTCCAGGTCTCGACGTCGAACGGCCCGGACGCGAGCGCCCCCGCCAGCCGCCACGTCAGCCAGTCGTGCGGCAGGCACACCGCCGCCGTGCGGCGGGCGTTGTCGGGCTCGTGCTCGGCCAGCCAGCGCAGCTTGGTGATCGTGAACGAGGCCACGGGCACCGAGCCCACCGCGTCGGCCCACGCCTGCGGGCCACCGAGCTCGGCCGTCAGGTCGAGGGCGGCCTGGGCGGAGCGGGTGTCGTTCCACAGGAGGGCGTCGCGGACGACGTCTCCGGACTCGTCGAGGCAGACCAGGCCGTGCTGCTGCCCGGCCACGCTGATGGCGGCCACGCCGTCCAGCCCGCCGGCCGCCTCGATGGCCTGCAGCAATGCGGCCCACCAGTGGGACGGGTGCACCTCGGTGCCGGCCGGGTGCGCGGCCCTGCCCTCACGCACCAGAACGCCCGTCTCGGCCTCTCGAATGACGACCTTGCAACTCTGTGTAGAGGAATCGACCCCAGCGACCAACGTCACCCACGAACTCCTAACAAGTGCTCCAGCGCAAGCTGGTTGAGATGGGTGAAATGGTATCCGCGGGCCACCTCAGGATCGAAGTCGTCGCCGGCCAGATCGGCCAGCGTCTCGCCGCGGTTGAGTGTCGGCAGGCCGAGCTCGTCGACGCGGGAGGCACGCAGCGCGTCTCGCACTTCCGGATCAGTGCGGAATTTTCGAGCTTTGTCGCGAAGTATGAGGTATGTCCGCATATTGGCGGCGGCCGACACCCACACGTCCGCGGGATCCTCCGTACGGGAGGGCTTGTAGTCGAAGTGCCGCGGGCCGTCGTAGCCGCCGTGCTCCAGCAGGTCCACCAGGAAGAACGCGCTCATCACGTCACCGTGCCCGAACACCAGATCCTGGTCGAACCGGGGCCCGTGCTGCCCGTTGAGGTCGATGTGGAACAACTTGCCGTGCCACAGCGCCTGCGCGACGCCGTGCACGACGTTGAGCCCGGCCATCTGCTCGTGGCCGACCTCGGGGTTGAGCCCGACCATCTCCGGATGCTCCAGCTCGCCGATGAAGGCCAGGGCGTGGCCGATGGTCGGCAGCAGGATGTCGCCGCGCGGCTCGTTCGGCTTGGGCTCGATCGCGAAGCGGAGGTCGTAGCCGCGCTCGCGCACGTAGCCGCAGAGCAGGTCGATGGCCTCCTTGTAGCGGCCGAGCGCGGAGCGCACGTCCTTGGCGGCGTCGGACTCGGCCCCCTCGCGCCCGCCCCAGCAGACGTAGGTGGTGGCGCCGAGCGAGGCGGCCAGGTCGAGGTTGCGCGTCACCTTGCGCAGGGCGTATCGCCGCACGTCGCGATCGTTGCTGGTGAACGCGCCGTCCTTGAACACCGGATGGGTGAACAGGTTGGTGGTGGCCATGGGCACCTTCAGCCCGGTCTCGGCGAGCGCCTTGCGGAAGGCCGCGATCGCCCGCTCGCGATCGGGCTGGACCGCGAGCAGGTCGTCGTCGTGGAAGGTGACGCCGTAGGCGCCCAGCTCGGCCAGCCGATGCACGCTCTCGACGGGGTCGAGGGGCGCTCGGGCGGCGTCTCCGAACGGATCGCGCGCCTGCCAGCCGACCGTCCACAGACCGAAGGTGAATCGATCATCAGGGGTTGGCTCGTACATGCTCCGATGCTCCCCTGGTGATCAGTTGTTCACAAGCCCGAGGGATCACGGCCGACGCTGATCTCTTCGGCGATCTTGCGGATCTCCGTCACCTCGAGGCCCGGAGCCTTGGGCAGGTGGCGCAGCAACGCGTCCAGCACCACGTGCACCGGCTGGCCGGCGAACCGCCCGGCGATGCCGTGAACCGCCCTGAACAGCGCCTCTTCGGTGTCGTGCATCGGCAATCTCCTTCATCGGGTACGCGGAGAACGCTACGGCCTCGGCCCGACAGTTTGCCTGCTAACCCGCCAGCGTGTTCCCGCCCGCCTTGGAGATGACGGCCGCGCAGATCTCGTCGAGCCGGTCCACCTGCTCGTGCGTGAGCACGTCGAACAGGCAGCGCCGTACCTCCTCGACGTGCCCGGGAGCGGCGGCGGCCAGCGCGGCGAACCCGTCGTCCGTCAGGACGGCGAGATTGCCCCGGCGGTCGCCGGGACAGCGCTCGCGGCGGACCCAGCCGCGCTCCTCCAGCCGCGCGACGGCGTGGGACAGGCGGCTCTGGGAGCTCTGGGCCTTGGCGGCCAGCTCGCTCATCCGCATGGACCGCCCGCCCGACTCGGACAGGGCCACAAGGATCATGTAATAGGCGTGCGGCATGCTCGCGTCCCGCTGGAGCTGACGGTCGAGCGTCTCGTTGATGAGCTGGGTCGCCGCCAGGAAGCGCCGCCAGGCGTGCTGTTCGTCCTCATCTAGCCATCTGGTCACGGTCCCAATTTAGTTGAACGCTCATATACTTAGCCCCGGGACTCTGTCCGGAAGGGGAAACACCATGCCGGTCCATCGGCTCAACCATGCGGTTCTCTACGTTCGCGATGTGGAGCGCAGCGTCGCCTTCTACCGGGAGGCGCTCGGCTTCGAAGTGGTCATGGGCATGCGGGGGGCCGCGTTCCTGCAGGCCCCTGACTCGTCCAACGACCACGACCTCGGCCTGTTCGAGATCGGCGCGGACGCGGCGCCCTCACCGGCCGGGCGCACGTCCGTCGGCCTCTACCACCTGGCGTGGGAGGTCGACACCCTCGACGAGCTGGAGCGGGTCGCGGCCAAGCTGGTCGAGCTGGACGCGCTGGTCGGCTCCTCCGACCACGGCACCACCAAGGCGCTGTACGCGCGCGACCCCGACGGGCTGGAGTTCGAGGTGTCGTGGCTCGTGCCCGCCTCGCTGCTGACCGAGGAGATCCTCGCCGCCCGCGCCAGCATCCGGCCGCTCGACCTGATGGCCGACAAAGAGCGATATGGCGCCCAGACGCGCGGCGGCGTCGGTGTGTCGATCCCCGTCTGAAGGTACCGTGGCTGTATCCGGCCTTCTTCCACTCGTCCTTCCACTCGTCCTTCCACTCGTTGCCACGAGGAGGCGGTCATGCCGAGCGACCCTGACCACGTGCTCGACGCCATCGACGGCGTCGTCGACGAGTGGGAGACGCTGAGCTCCGACGCCATGCGCTGGGCTCCTCCCGAGACCAAGAGTCCCGATCTGGTGGGCGAGGTGACCGAGATCTTCGGGCCGCTCGCCAACGCGTTCGCCCAGGTCCTGCGCCCCCTCAGCGACGCGTTCGAGCGCGTGCTGAACACGCTGGCGGAGGAAGAGGGCGAGCGAGCGCAGGCGCGAGAGGACGGCGACCAGCTCTAAGGCGCCGACGGCCGGAGCGCCGGCCCGCGTGCCGGTGGCTCGGCCGTTCGGCAGCCGGCTCAGCCGTTCGGCAGCCGCAGCGGGCGCAGCGCGCCGGTGAGCTTGGCCAGCTCGGCGAGCATGGCGTCGGCGGCCGCGTCGGTCACCTCGTTGGGGCGCAGGACGCCGTTCTCGTCCAGGAACTGCGGCAGGAACGGGATGATGACCCCCTCCACCACGGGCACCATCTTGAGCGTGCTGACGACCTGGCGCAAGCTGTTCACCGCGCGGGTGCCGCCGGAGATCCCGCCGTAGCTGACGAACCCGGCGGCCTTGTGCTGCCACTCGTGGTGCAGAAAGTCCAGGGCGTTCTTCAGCACGGCGTTGAAGCTGTGGTTGTACTCCGGCGTGACGAACACGAAGGCGTCGCCCCGGTCCACGGTGGCGCTCCACTCCTTGGTGTGCGCGTTCACGTACTGCTTGAGCCTGGGGTGGTGGGGCTCGTCGAAGAACGGCAGCCCGACCTCGGCCAGATCGACCAGCTCCACCTGGAAGGCGTCCGAGGCGGCGGCCTTGCCGTGGAACCAGTCGGCGACGGCGCGCCCCGAGCGACCCGGACGGGTGCTGGCGACCACGATCTGCAGAACGGGCTTGTCCATGACTGCTCCTGAGCTGGGCGAATAGATACTCAACATTATTGAGTAACTACACAATCTTAAGCAAATGCTAGGGTGGAGCCGTGAGCCTCACATCCGTGTGCGTCCGCTTCCACGTCGCCCTGGAGCTGATCGGCGCCCGCTGGTCGGGAGCGTTGATCCACATGATCTTCAAGGGCGCCCACCGGTATGCCGACCTCAAGGCCGCGATCCCCGGCATCAACGACACGATGCTGGCCAGGCGCCTGCGCGAGCTGGAGGCGGCCGGCCTCATCGAGCGGCGCGTGCTGGCCACCTCGCCGGTGCGGGTCGAATACCACCTGACCGAGATGGGCCAGGAGCTGCGCCCCGTCCTCGACGAGCTGGTGACGTGGTCGCACAAGTGGATCCCGCTGCCGGAGGCCGAATCCGCCTAGCATGGGCTCCCATGACCGGGCTCGGAACGCTGATGCGCCACGTCCACGAGCTGATGGACGGCGACCTCGCCGCCGTCCACGCCGAGTTCGGCCTGCCGCCCGACTACCGCCCCCGCTTCTCGCCCGTCGTGCGCGCGCTGGTGGAGCGGGGCCCGATGGCCATTCGCGACCTGGCCGGGGCGATCGGCGTGACGCACTCGGCGGCCAGCCAGACGGTGATCCAGATGCGCCGGTGCGACCTGGTCGCGCTGGAGAAGGGCGCTGACGCCCGCCACCGCATCGTGCACCTCACGCCCAGGGCCCGCACCGTGCTGCCCGCGATCGAGGCCGAGTGGGCGGCCACCGAGCAGGCGGTGCGGGAGCTGGACGCAGAGCTCCCGGTGCCCCTGGCCGAGGTGCTGCGGGCCACCCTCGACGCGCTGGAACGCCGGCCGTTCCGCGAGCGGATCCGGGCGCACGCCGGACGGGCCGGTTAGACTCGTGGCATGACCTGGCGACATTGATCCACCACCAGGGGCCGGCGCGGGGCGCGCGGGCCTCCGAGGCGACAAGCACTCGGAGTCCCTGCTCGTCCCCCTGGAAGGCCTCACATGCTGGTCGCGAAGCTGTACGCCTACGCGTTCCTTGGCGAATTCATCCTGCTCTACCCGGTCTACACGTTGTTGTTCACCGACGCCGGGTTGTCGGTCGCCGAGACCTCGTCGTTGTTCCTCATCTGGTCGATCACCGGCATGGTCCTGGAGGTGCCTTCCGGCGCCCTGGCCGACCGGGTGTCCAGACGCCTGCTCCTGTGCCTCGGCCCGCTGCTGGCCGGCGCGGGCTTCGGTCTGTGGATCCTCTTCCCCTCCTACTGGGCGTTCGCCCTCGGCTTCGTGTTGTGGGGCGCCGAGGGGGCGCTCGTCTCCGGCGCGTACGAAGCCCTCTCCTATGAGGAGCTGGAGCGGCACGGTCAGGCGAGCCGCTACGCCACCGTCATGGGCCGGGCCACGGCGGTGGGCCTGGTCGCCGACGCGGCGGCGATCGGCCTGGCCGTGCCGGTCTTCGCGGCCGGGGGCTATCTCGCCGTGGGGGCGGCCAGCGTGCTGGCGTGCGTCCTGTGCGCGGCCGCCGCGCTGACGCTGCCCGAGCGGAGAACGTCCGGCGACGGCCCCGAGGAGGGCTACCTGGCGATTCTGCGGGCCGGGGTCGCCCAGGCCCGTACGGACCGGGGCGTGCTGAACGCGCTGCTGACGGTCTCCTTCGTGACGGCGATCTGGGGGGCGCTGGAGGAGTATGTCCCGTTTCTGGGAGCGGAGACGGGCGTCGCCAAGACCACCATCCCCCTGCTGGTCCTCGTGGTCTGGATCGGCGCCACGGCGGGCGGCCTGCTGTCGGGAGCCGCCCAGCGCATGCCGCCCCGCGCGTACGCCCTGACGATCGCGCTGGCGGCGCTCGCCATGGCGGCCGGGGCGATCAGCGGGCATCCTGCCGGATTCGTGCTGATAGCGCTGGCCTTCGGGGCGTTCCAGCTCGCCGGGGTGGTGGCCGACGTGCGGCTCCAGGAGCGGATCACCGGCACGGCGCGGGCCACGGTGACGTCCGTCGCCGGCCTGGGGACGAACCTGGTGACGCTGGCGGTCTACGTCTCCTACGCGGCGGTGTCCCCGTACGCGTCGCACGGGGTCACGTTCGCGGTGCTGCTGGCGCCGTACGTGCTGATCGCCCTCATGACGGCTCAGCCGTCGAGGTCGGCCCCGGACCCTGTTCAGTAGCGGGACGGGATGCGTTTGGGCAGGGGCGGCGGGGCCTCCGCCTCCTCCATCTGCGGCGGCTCCGGCGGTGCGGGCCTGACCGCCTGCCGCCACCGCGAGGGGAACGCCGAGGCCGCGAGCAGCACGCCTGCGATCACCGGAGCCCAGGTGTGCAGGAAAGGCAGGTAGTCATTGAAATACTGACGGGGCACCACGCCGAACCCGAGCAGGTGGTCGCCGCCCAGGCCCATGCGCACCAACGACGCCGTGACCAGCCCGCCGAAGGCCAATCCGGGCAGCAACGAGGCGAGCGGCGACAACCTCGACCCGGCCAGGGCGCCGATCACGAGCGCCGTGCCCAGGTAGGCGGCCACCCCGATCCAGTCCACCACGAAGCCGTGCAGCGTGTATTCGTAGCGCTCGGCCGAGCCGTACATCACTCCTGCCGCGATCACTGGAACGGCCAGCACCCCGACGCCCGCGCCGATCAGATGACGAACACCATTACGCACAGAGAACACCTCCAGCAACGGGACCTTACCCACCCCCTCCGACACTTTCCTTTAAGGCGCGAAACTTCCTATTCGCTGCACGCCCAAAACTGGCCATAACACCGAAATAGGAGCTCTTTGGTATCTAGCAGGATTCCTACCAGCCGTTAGCTTGACAGCACCCCCACCCGAGGAGTGCACATGTTGAGTAAACGCTGTGCTCTGGCAGGCGCCATCATCCTGGCCGCCTGCGTGGCCACCCCACTCAGCGCAGCATCGGCTGACCAGGCACCTCAATCCGCGCCCCCCGCTCCCCCGCAAGTGATCGACGCTCTCGAACGCGACCTCGGCCTGTCCGAGGCGCAGGTCGTCACCCGGCTGGCCAACGAGGAACGCGCCTCAGCCACGGAGGCCACGCTGACCGGTCAGCTCGGCGCCTCCTACGGCGGCGCCTGGCTGAACGAGGACGCCTCCAAGCTCCTGGTCGCCACCACCGACCCGGGCGCCGCCGCGGCCATCGAGGCCCAGGGCGCGCAGCCGGTCGTGGTCACCCGATCCCTCGCCCAGCTCGACGCCATCGTGGCGCAGCTCGACCGGGCGCCCAAGCGCGCGCGGGCGGCGGCGGCCCTGTGGTTCGTCGACGTCACGACCAACAAGGTCTCCGTCCAGGCGCCCACGGTCGAGGCCGCGCAGGCCCTGGCCACGGCGGCGGGCGTGGACGCGAACGCGGTCACCGTGGCGGCGACCGCCGAGCGGCCGGCGACGTTCATCAACATCATCGGTGGCGCCGCCTACTACATCGGCGGCAGCCGCTGCAGCGTCGGCTTCCCCGTCACCCGCGGCACCACTCCCGGCTTCACCACCGCCGGGCACTGCGGCCGGGCCGGCTCCAGGACCACGAGCCCGACGGGCACCTTCCAGGGCTCGTCCTTCCCCGGCAACGACTACGCCTGGGTCGCCGCTCCCGGCAACACCGCGCAGCCGTGGGTACGCGGCTCCGGCGGCGCGAACGTGATCGTCCGTGGCTCCACCCAGGCCGCGGTCAACGCGTCCATCTGCCGCTCCGGTTCGACCACCGGCTGGCGCTGCGGCCTCATCAGGCAGCACAACACCAGCGTCACCTACGCGCAGGGCACCGTCTCCGGCCTGACCCGCACCAGCGCGTGCGCCGAGCCCGGCGACTCCGGCGGCTCGTTCATCTCGGGCAGCCAGGCCCAGGGCATGACCTCCGGCGGCTCCGGCAACTGCAGCGTCGGCGGCACGACGTACCACCAGCCCGTCAATGAGGCCCTGAGCGTGTACGGCCTCACGTTACGCGTCGGCTGAGCTCGAAACCCGCGCGGCGCGTCCCTTCCCCCGGGCGCGCCGCGCTCTTTCGTTCACGCACGTGAGAAACCATCCAGCCCGGTGAGTTCGCCGGAGAGGGCCCACAGCCGGGAGGCGGAATCGGGATCGATCGCCCACGGCTTGACGCCGCCGACGAGCATGTCGTCGGTGGTCGCGGGTTCGGCGAGGTCGCAGTCCTGGCAGTAGGCGCCGCCGTACTCGTCGAGCAGGGGTGACGTGGCCGCCCATACGGCCGTCGCCGCACCCTGCGCCGGGGTTTTGAAGCCGTCGGCATGGCGGCCCTCCGGGGTGATCCAGCCCTGGGCGATCTGCTGCTCGCGGGGGATGCGCCGTTGCAGCGGGGTGAGGATGCTGCCCGGGTGCACCGCGAAGGCCCGCACGCCGTCGGCCGCGCCGAGGGCGTCGAGGTGGACGGCGAACAGGGCGTTGGCCGTCTTGGACTGCCCGTAGGCGAGCCAGTGGTCGTAGCCGTCGCGGAAGTGCGGGTCGTCCCAGCGGATGTCCGACAGGAAGTGCCCGGACGAGGCGACGGACACCACCCGCGCCCCGGCCAGGGCCGGGCGCAGGCGGTTGACCAGGGCGTAGTGCCCAAGGTGGTTGATGGCGAAGTGTGCTTCCCAGCCTGGGCCGATGAGCGTGTCCGGGTAGGCCATGACGCCCGCGTTGCCGATGACGATGTCGAGGGTTCGGCCGGTCTCCAGGAACCGGTCGCTGAACGTCCGGATGTTGTCCGGGTCCGCGAGATCGAGCTCTCGTACCTCCGTCCGGGGAATGCCGCGCAGCGCCTCCGTCGCCACGGCCGGGCGGCGAGCGGGCACGATGACGTGCGCCCCGGCGCGGGACAGCGCGCTCGTGGCCGCAAGTCCCAAGCCCGAATAGCCGCCGGTGATTAGAACGTTCCTGCCGGACAGCTCGATGCCGGCCAGGACGTCGTCCGCCGTGCTGTGCGCGCCGAATCCCGAGCCGATCTTGTGTTGCGAGATTGCCATGCACCCGACGTTAAGATCTAGAGTGCAATCTAGGTCAAGCTAGGGCGGAGCGGCATGAGCAGGAACGCGGACGGCCTTTCCATCGGAGACGTCGCGAAGGCGACCGGCCTGGGCGTGCACGCCTTGCGCTTCTTCGAACGTGAGGAGCTCTTCATCCGTGCGATTCCGCGTACGGCCGGTGGGCAACGCGTCTACGAACCGGCGGACGTGGAGTGGCTCCTGTTGTGCAACCGGCTGCGAGACTCCGGCATGCCCATCGCCACCCTGAGGAGGTTCGCCCGGCTGGTCCGATCCGGTCCCGGCAACGAGGCGGAGCGGCTCGCGCTCCTGGAGGAGCACGAAAGAACCGTCCGGGACCGGATCGCCGCCTTGACGGCCAGCCTGGGGATCATCCATGGCAAGGTCGTCACCTATCGCCGGCACGTCGAGGAGGGAACCGCGGCCGGCATCTGGTCGCCGGCACCCTCCGCGTAGCCGTGGCCCTCCGTTGATCCGCGGCGCCCTGCTCCCTTACGTCGTTATTTCCAGCCGACCCCGTAAAATGAGCGATGACCGGCGACCGGCCAGAAAGGCAGGCGCGTCATGCCGGAGTTCGAGGTCTCGATAGCGGCGACGAGCCGGGCCGGCTGCCACGTCGTCCAGGTGAGCGGCGACCTCGGCAGAGACGCCGCCCCCGTCCTGCGCGACAAGACGGTCGCCCTGCTCATCGGCCCCGGCCACGCGCATCTGATCCTCGACCTGGCCCGCCTGACAAGCTGCGATCCAGCCGGGACCGGCGCCATCATCACCACCCTGAAATGGGTGATGCTGGCCGGCGGCCATCTGTCCATCGCGGCGATGCCCGCTCACATCCTGCAGGACTTCCAGCGCCGCAAACTGGACCGGATATTCACCTTCTACGACACCGTCGACCAGGCACTCACCGGTTAAAGCAGCGCCTTCCCCCGCGCTCGATCAACCGTCGTCAGCACGCAGGATGGCCATGCCCGGCATTTTTCTCCTGGCCATCTCCCGCAGATTGCCCGACTATGAACACCGTGCCGAGCATCCTGCGAGACGACGTCCGGGACGTACGACCACCACCCACCGCAAGCGGAAAAAGACGATGGCTACGCCTCGCGGCAGTCGCGGCACCGTTCCTCCTGCTTGCCGCGCTCATCATGGTGCCTCAGTGGATGCACGATCGCGAGCTGAACGGCCTTGCCGACCGCTTTCTGAGCTACCCCCTCCCACCGGAGACCGCATTCTCCGACGATGAGGTACAGATGTCAGTGGTCCTGCGCGGCAACAGCAATCACTGCGATTACCGTCTCAGGTTCAACCTGCGAACGAAGCTGTCGGGCAGCGAAGTCCTGCGCCACTACGAGACCGCGAATATCGGCATCGAAGGGGCGCCGCTTTCCGTCACCGTCTGGACCCCTTCAGAAGACCCGCCCTTCCCCCTGCTCTTCGATGACCAGCCGATCATTATCGAGCTACAGGACAATCTCCATGAGCCCGGCTGGGATCTTCGCTGCCACTGACAGCGGGGCCCCGGACCCCATAACTTTGCGGCGGGAGGCGACTTGTGATGACGCGGACCCCGGACGATGAGACTGCTTCACCGACGCACCGCCACTTCTTCTACCCGTTGTGCCGGTGGACCGCGGCGGTGATCCTGCTGCAATACGGCTTCGCCAAAATCTTCGGCGCCCAGTTCACCGTGCTCGATTCCGAGCTCGACAAGCCGATGGGCACGGTGAGCGGATTCTGGCTCACCTGGTACTACTTCGGTTACTCACCGGTCTTCGGCAATCTGATCGCGCTCTTGCAGGTCGGTCTCGGCCTGGCGCTGGCATTCCGCCGCACCGCGCTCCTCGGAGCCGCAGGCACCGCACCGCTGCTCGCCGGGATCACCGTGCTCAACCTCTCCTACGGGATCGCCCTCGACGCCATGCTCATCGCCCTGATCGGGGCCGGCTGCGCGACCTACCTGCTGTGGCAGCACCGCCGGGACCTGGTGGCGGTGTTCTGGAACGACCAGAACCAGGTCGCGCCCAGCGCACGACGTACGCGCCCGCGGTGGGCGCACGCCGTGCTCGTGGCGCTCCTGCTCGCGATTCCGGCTTCGTGCTCGTACTACGTCGCCAACTACAACAACCGGTTGCCCACCCCGCTCGACGGCACCTGGGACGTCACGGCCGGCGCCTTCCAGCCCTCGGGCCTGCCCGGTCCGGCCGAGCGCGTCTACTTCGAGCACAACCGCGCCTATCAACTCGTCCTGCGCAGTGGGCAGACCTGGCAGACCCACCACTTCGAGATCGATCCGGCCACCGGCACGATCAGTGTCTGGCGGACATGGCTCACGAAGGGCGAACAACTCCTGTCCGGGCTCTACGACCTCACCGGCGGCCGGCTGGTGATCACCGCCACGGATCTGGCCTCCGGACGACCACTGGTCTGGGAACTCCGGCCCGTCCCGTAATCAACGACGTTTGCCCAGCAGCCGGAGCCGCGTACAAGGCTCCGGCATTCCAAGCGGCCGTCCTGCCTGGGTCAGTTCACGCAGAGACAGAACGGATGCCCGGCCGGGTCGAGGAGCACCCGGAAGGACGTACCGGGCTGATGCTCATGCTTGGTCGCTCCGAGAGCGAGCACCGCGGCCTCGGCGGCGTCCAGGTCGTCGACGATCACGTCGAAGTGCATCTGCTGGGGCACCTCCTGCGCCGGCCAGTTGGGCGGGGTGTAGGGGTCCACCTGCTGGAAGGAGACGCACTGACCGTTGTCGGCGCGAATGTCAGCCCAGTCGGAGGAGATCTCGACCTTCCAGTCCAACATCGCGCCGTAGAACGCCGCCAGGGCGCCTGGGTCGGGACAGTCGATGACGATGCTTGGGAGACGTGCGATTGCCATGCCGGCCACGGTAGGGGCAATAGCGGACGATCCACGTCCGGAACACCTCCGCCGCCCTCCGGAAGGGCAGACACGTGGCTCCGCCGGACGGGATGATCTGGCCAGTAGCGTGGCATCCGTGGAGGAAGAACATCCGGGCAAACAGCGGGTGCGGTGGCCGGAGCAACGCGAGGACGCGATCGAGGCACTACGAGCCCTGGGTGACCGCGACTACCAGGACCAACACTGGCGATCAGGGAAAGGATGGCCGGACCTCACCGCTGCCGTGCACTGGCTCATCGACGACACCTTCATCGACCAACGCGGCGCACAGGCACTGATCCCCCACCTTTTCCTCGATCAACGAGAAGCCGGCCTCGTGCAGCTGGTCGTTGACGCCCTCTTGCGCGTCCTCGATGACCTTGGCCCGGCCGCTCCGGACATCGCCTACCTCGACCATCCTGGATGGATCGACGTCCTGGGTACGGCCGCCGCTGCCCACGCAGCTCTGTCGTCCGGCAGGGAGGACATGTGACGGCCGGGATCTGCGCTGGAACTGGCTCGCGAGTTGCGCAACCTCACCGCCGGGCCGTCCAGCGAGAGCCAAGTGGCTCTGCTCAGACCGTGGCCTTTCCAGCCCCTGATGGCGTGGTCGGCCTCATTGGCGGGCCGGCGACCTGGGTGATGAGGAAGTCGAGCCGTTCCTCCTGTCCGTCCGCGGGGATGCGGCCGCTGTCCGACAGGACGGCCATGCCGTGCAACGCGCTCCAGGTGACTTCGGCGAAGAGTTCGCGTCGCTTGTTGTCCGGGCTGAAGCAGTCGACGAACTCACCGAAACAAGCCCGCAGCGGGGGCGGCGTCTCGGCGCTCGCGAACTTCAGGTCGGTGGGCAGGATGAACATGGCCTGGTACAGGGCTGGTCGCTCGGTCGCGAACCCCAGGTAGGCGCGGCAGACGGCGCGCAGGGCCTGTCCGGGTTCGGGGGCGGCCTCCCGAGCGCGGCGCAGGTGGGCGGCGAGTTCGCTGAATCCGTCCATGGCGACGGCGCTCACGATGGCGTCCTTGCCGTTGAAGTGGCTGTACAGCACCGGCTGGCTGTACTCGACGCGTTCAGCCAGCCGTCGTGTCGTCACGGCCTCCCAGCCTTCGGTCTCCGCAAGTTCGCGCGCGGCCGTGATGATCAGCTGATGACGGTGGGCGCGTTCACGTTCGCGGCGCTCGCTGATGGCGGACATGCCAACATCATAGCAACGCTAGACACTCTGTCGAGGACAGGATACCGTCGCTATGAATAAGAGCTTTGCTAGATTTCCGCGTCGCCACTAAGGGGAAAGCGATTCATGCTCACCAACGTCGCCAACGGAGCCATGCCCGTCTCCGAGCCCAATCGAGCGCGGCGGTTCAGGCCACGTTCCAGTTGTCGATAATGATGACGGGCGCCTCTTCCACATCCAGCCATTCGGCTTCAATGCCCATGCCGGTGGCAGCCTCGATGAAGGCGAACGCCGCGCTGAGTTTGCCGCGGTAGTCCTCCGGGTCGAGACCGTCGAGCATGGCTCGGAATCCGGACAGGATGCTCGGATCACCGTTGTGGACGGTGTGCTCGGCGAAGATGAAGTTGCGCATCCAGGCCCTGATCTTGCCGTCGGCCGCGTAGAGGATCGTGTATCCCCCATTGAAGTGCCAGGTCGTCATCCACACCCGCGACTCCTTGCTGAGTTCGGTGAGGATGTGATCGGGAGTGGCGAAGCCCTGGGAGAACTCCAGGAAAGCCCAGGCTCCTTCACCTTGGTAGACGAAGAGCACGGGAAAGCCCTCACCGCCGGCCTCCTCCCTGGGATACGCCATGATGCGTTCCTCGGGATCACGGCCTCCGTTCAGCCGCCACTGGAGATCGTCCACGGTGATCTCGTCGTCGAGGGGTTGTACCACGGTCCAGCAGAGGGCGCTCTCAAACCATTGTTGTTGGTTGAAGAGATCGCGGTAGTGATCGATCACCTGATGATTGTCGTGGAAAATGCCAGAAGTAAAACACCCGGCTCCACGCGATGCTGATCGCCTCCCGGGCCACCGCCTACTTGAACCGCCCCGGGCTCGGTGGCGCACCTTCAGCACGCCCGGCGCGGTTTCATGGCCCTCGAAGCCACCGTCATTGGCTACCGTCGGAATATGACCCTCTATTGCTATGTCTGTCTGGGACGGAAGCGAGCCAGTGAGGCATACACGATCATGCGGGGGTACGCATTCTGCCTCGATCATGCGCAGCAGATCACGGCCGACAAGAGAACCGGACATCCCGGTCTCGAGGACTCGGCCTTCCGCAGGGATCTCCCAAGGCTTATCCACCTTGACTGACCTGCCAGGGCCCGCCGGGCACGATCGTGTTCGTGGCCGGCGCGCCGGGGTCGTCGTAGTAGCCGGTACGCGCCATGCGGTCGGCTCTCCCCGGGAACATCGTTCTCCAGTCGTCTGGCGGTGCCCCAGATCCTTTCCGAAACTAGACTCCACGGACGCCGACAACCAGCCAGGGAGGCGCCCGGTGCACAACCACGAACCCGCCGACTACCACTGCCCGTTCTGCCACCTCACCCCGGACCGGGAACCCGACGTGGTCTACCGCGACGAGCGTGTCTTCGCGATGATCTGCCCGCGCTGGTGGCCGCAGAACGCGGGCCATCTGCTGATCATCCCCCTCTCCCATCACGAGAACCTGTACGACCTCCCCGCCGCCGACGGCCACGCGATCTTCGACGCCACCCGCATACTCGCCCGCGCCATGCGCACTGCCTACGACTGCGCGGGCGTCTCCACCCGCCAGCACAACGAGCCCGCCGGCAACCAAGATGTCTGGCACTTCCACCAGCACCTCTTCCCCCGCTACCCCGGCGACGACCTCTACGGCACGCCCCCGCAGCCCGACTGGCTCCCCGCCGACCGCCGCCGCGCCTACGCGGAGCGGCTGCGCGCCGCTATCAACTCCTAGCCGGCAGGCGCGCGTGCAGAGGGTCCACTCGTCCTGATCCTCGGATCCGATCTTGTTGCCGGGGTCATGGTCCGTCCACGGCTTCGCCGATGGCATCGACGTCGGTCTGGGCGCATTCGGCGCCGAGGCCGTAGGCGGCCAACTCCAAGACGGCGACCCTGCCCACGACGCGAACGCCTCGATGGTCTGCCACGTCCGGCACTTTGCCGACCTCGATCCCACTCTCGAAGAGGCTGCCGACCTTCCGTGCGTGCGACTACACAACGCGTGACCGTCACGCCGACCGCATGCCTCGGCGTCAGCACCACCCCTGACTGATCATCCCGGGGCCGGAGTGCTCCCGTCGGCAGCTATTTGTCGGCTCGTCTCGCTACAGTCGGCGCATGGCTGATCAAACTGCGTTGGAGCAGCTGATCGTCCTTGTGCCTCCGCCGCCGAATCCGAGATTCGCTTTACAGAGCTGGGATGCGTTGTTCGCCGAGTTGGGCACGCACTTACCAGGGGACTATGTGGCGCTCATTGACGCCTACGGATCGGTTTCATTCTACGATTGTTGGGAGTGGCGGATCCCCGGCGGGACAAATGGGGATCGACCCTGGTCGCCGTTGGACAGGATACGGGTGATCTCTATCGCTCCTTCCGGTCACAGTGGCCGGAGAAATACCCGTTCGCGGCCTGGCCGGAGCCTGGCGGCTTCCTGTCGTGGGGAAGCTCCATCGATGGTGACCGTCTCGGCTGGCTGACCGTGGGCGAGCCTGATAGCTGGCCGGTGGCGATCTGGCCACGCCATTCAGATGATCACCGGGTCATCACTTTGATGATGACAGAAGTTCTTATGGGCTGGTTCTCGGGCGATCTAGTCGGTGGCGACCTACCCGATCTGGCTCCAGTCGACTGTCAGCCTTGGTGAGCAGTTCCGCACTCGGATCTGACCGGGAACGTTCGGGCCGACGATCAGACTGTGGCCTTGGTGACCGCCGGCCCCAGCCGATGCCCATCTCGCTGGGGATACGTGCGCGCTGGCCGCACTGGGCGGTGAGGACGTCGGGGTGGCAGCGTGGCGGGCATGGGCGTTGTGGCAGCACAAACTGCTGCCCTGGCGGTACCGGCCGTGCCCGCGATGCCAGCGCAAGGAGAGGTGCGCGACCGGTTCGGGCGCGTTAGCTCTCGCTCGACGGCCCGGCGGTGAGGCTGCGCAACTCGCGAGCGGAGTCCAGCGCATGCCCCTTATCGGGCAGTGCTTCGAGGATACGCACAAGAGTGCGGCGGCGGATCGTGCTGACGGGCCAGGCATGGGCAGTCGTCAAGGCGTGGGCGAGCCCGTCGTTGACGTGGCCGTCGCCGATGAGGACGAGTGCCCGTACGAGCTCGTAGTGGATGACGTTCCCCGTGAAGGTCGTCGGGCAGAGTGCGATCGCCTCATCCACAGCTTTGGCCGCTTCCGTTGTGTCTCCGATGAGTCCCAAGGAGTAGGCGTGGGCCCAGGCGGCATCTCGACCCCCGAAACTCCAGAAGGGCGAGGTTCGGTCACTGATCGCGCTGTCGGGCAGCCGGTCACACACGTTCTTCAGTTCGCCCAAGGTGGCTCGGGTGATATTGGCATCGCCCTGCGCGGCGGAGATGAACGCCCGGGCGCGGAGGGCCTCCGCGAGCCCCGCACTAGCGTTGCCCTGGGCCAGGTGGGCGGCCTCACTGGTCAAACGGGTGAGGACCGGGGCAGGCCGGCCCGCCCAGAATCCGTATTCGGCTTCCCATCCACGGACCCACACCTGCAGGTCGCGATCACCGGTCGCGTCGGCGGCGCGACGGGCCACCCGCCAGGATCGACGTGAGGAATCGAGATCGCCTACGTCGGACATCTCCATGCCCATGAGGACGGCGAGCTGTGCGCTGACCCGCAGCAGGTCAGTGCGGGCCGCTGGTGAGGAGGGGCGGGCGAGGAGCCGGGATATTTCGGCGAGGTCCGCCGTTACGTCGTGAATAAGGGTGCCTGGCGCCTGAGTGTAATAGGACAGGCCGTGCTCCCAGACGACCTCTTCCCAATCATCGACGCCGATCCCGCGAGCGGCTGCCGCATTCTCGATACCTGAAAAGAGAGTTTCCCAAGTTCCTGGCGGTATGACCGCTTCTGCGCCCAATGCGGCGAGCAGTTGCATCGCGGCACGCCGATGCATGTCACCATCCTCGGCAAGGTCGGAGACGGGTTGTTCGAGAGCGGCCCGGCTGAGCCGGTCAAACTCCGCAGCAAAGGAGTGAAGTGCCCCAAGCCGCCCTTTTGCACCATACAGCCCCTCCAAGCGCTCGATAACGTCGAGTGGCGCCGGAACCAGGCCGCGCTCCCATCTGGACAGGTCGCCATAGTCGCACAGCCCCTGTCCTGCTGCTTCGCGAAGACTGAGGCCGCAGACCTCGCCGCGCCAGTAGCGCAGCTCCGCGCCCAGCAGGTGCCACGGGGACGAGGCGGGATCCACGGCGTCAGGGCGGCGAGGCATCGGGATCCACTCCTGGTTGTTGGGGTTATTGGAATGTGAAAACCCAACATCCACCCCCTTGGATGTACTCACCGAACTCTTTCACTATGGCACTGCGCTTTCCGCAAAGCGCGTTTTTCTCAGGACGGCGCGAAACCCCTGACCAGAAAGGCCACGAGCGTGACTCCGGACATTGATTCCGATTCGACCGACACGATTGGATTCACGGAGTGGTGGCCGAAATGGACCTGATCGAACCGAACGTATCCGCACCCATGCAAGCAGCCGACCATGACGCCGCGATAAGGGCATGGCTCCGACTGGACATCAGAGACCGTCAGCTTTCCGTACTGCGCAACACCTTCCCGAGGTGGCACATCAGTTATGCACTCGACCCAGACGACCGCTGGGTCTGGACAGCCCGCACGGGAAGGGACCTCACATCGGGGGCGATCACCACCGACGTCCTCCAGGTGGTGCACCGCGGTAACCCCGTCGAGTTGATGGCCGCACTGACCTACCAGGCATGGCTCACCGAGCGTGCCACCCGGCCGCGCCCCTGACCCAAGAAGCCCCTCCTTCCCGGGTCCCAAGCAGGTACGGCCATGGTGCATCCACTCGACAGGTCCGCCGCCGCACCGCCTGGCCTCAGCGCCTCCCGCCCGAGCGACATCCGGGACGACGGACTTGTAGAAGGCAGCCGTGGCACCGTCGCGTCATGCCGCGAACCGCGGAGAGATGGTGAGCGTTTGCGCAAGGGTCCGGCTATGGTCCGGCACCCGGTGGCTCAAAGATCGGAAGGCCCCTGCCGATGGCGCATTCGAGAGGTCTTCGCAACTCAGTGATCACTTGCTGATAGCGGTCAGCATAGCGAGGCAAACCAGGTTCCGTGCCCCGCGTTGGGGAGCACGGAATTCATGGTTTCAGCGCTGGATGGAGCTCTGGTTGAGGCGGCGGCTGTAGGTGATGTGCTTCGTGGCTTTGGCGACCCTGTCGTAAAGCGCGCGAGTGGCGGCGTTGTCCTGAGGGGTGTGCCAGTGAAGGCGCACGGCGCCGTGTTCTTCGGCGTCCTTCGCCACCCACTCGATCATTGCCTGCGCGATGCCCCGCCTCCGCATCTGCTGGTCCACGAACAGGTCCGCGAGGTAGCAGCTCCCGGCCGACCAGACGCTGGCGTGGAAGTAGTAGTGCGCGATGCCGGCTAGCTTGCCGTCCAGTCGCGCGGCGATGCCGCGTATCTGCTCACCGTTGAGCAAGCGTCGCCAGGTCTGTTCGTAGCCGTCGTCGCTGACCTCGGTCTGGAACGTTGCTTTGAAGGCACGGGTCAGCACTTCCCAGTCGGCGCGGTCGGGCTCGGTCAAGGGGCTTATCTCCACCATGGTGCCCCAATTCTCTCCCCTCACGGCTGGTGCTCGCACGTGGTGGGATGCGGGGCACCAGCGCTCCAGCGTGGATCTGATCACGCCAGGAGTTCCGCGAGGCGTTCAGCCGGGGTGTCCCAGTCGAGTGTCTTGCGAGGTCTGATCCCTGGGTCCAATTGAGGGATCGCAGCATATGGCGCGGCAGCATCGTGACGGTCTGGGTGAGAGCCTCGCGCAGTTGTTCGGCGCTGCGGCCGTGCGGGAGGTGGATGAGCATCACGTAGCGGGTGGAGCGCTCGGCAAAGGGTGCCGATGGCGGAATTGCCGTTCTGGCCGATGATGAGGTCGCCTTCCGATGGCCGGGCACGGCGCGGTCGCCGGCCTCGGCGGGCCGCTCGGCAGCTCTGGTCCCTGGCCGTCGATCGCGCCAACCCCGTACGACGGCCCGGCCATGGCGTGGGCGCTCGTGCGGCGCTCCGACCCGATCACCATCCTGGAGCCGGGCCCCCTGATGATCGGCTCCGCGACAGATGACCGAGACCGGGGAGATGGGACTGCAAAAGAGCGGCCCCTCGGCATGACGCAGCAGATACCAGCGGCCTCACGGCACGAACGGACATCTCACACAGCATGACGGCCATGTGAACCCGACGTTACATAGTCTTGACACCTACATAACGCGAATGTATAACATGTACTTACGTGATCAACTGTGGCCGCCCGGAGACCGTGGACCTTGACGAACCTCGTCATGGGTCCGGCCTGCCCCGGTCGTTGGTCACTACTCGACCTACGCCGGTCCGGTGAAGATCAACGCCAAGGGCCAATGCATCAAGTGGCAGGGCTTCTACGGCGATAAGGGAAGTGCCGGCTATGTGCGGTGGGAGTCACCCTGGGGGCACTGCGGCTGATCAGAGCGCCGGGCATCGGGCGGATCCGTCCGGACCTGGACTCCTGCGAGGTGACCTGACCCGGGCGAGCACCGGCCGGAGTTGACGAACGTGCCCGATCCCTGCGGCGCGCACCGGCGCGTAAAGCCTGGTTGGCGCGGCGTGCGTGCGGTAGCGGCCTGGAGTCCTGCCGCACGCCGGGACCGGCCCCAGGCCGCATGCCCGGCGTGCGGTGCAGGGCCAGGTACGGCGGCGCGGCGCGGCGCATACACCCGAGTCACGGCCACAGAGCGCTACATCAACGTTGCCGCACTCCAGATGAAGGACGCCAGCAACCGCATGGACCAGGCCCTTGGGGCGGCGCTCCCTGGCGGGCCACCAGAGAGATCAAAAAAGGTCCTCTACCGAAGATTGGTAGAGGACCTTTTCGGCTGCGGAGGATCGGGGATTTGAACCTCGGATGGTGTTGCCACCAAACCGCATTAGCAGCTCGGATCCTGGGCGTCCAGATCCGTTCACCTGGATCAACAGTCCCGCCGGATCCGCCTGGAACACAGTGGGACGACGCTGGATTGCAACTAGAACCGCAACTAGGGAGCAGTTGCGCGGGCGGCATGACCCAGATGACGCGCGGGCTCCGGCGAGCAGCGACTCATCACGTTTCGTGATCACGTTGCCCCGGAATGCGACGAAAGGCCGACGGCTTTACAGCGCGTGACCATTCCTGTCCGTCTAACGCCCCTGACCTGCGGCGTCATCCTGTTCGACCGCCACAACCAGCAAGATCGCTGCACACATATTTCACGAGCCCCCGGCCACCCCCTTCGTGCGACTTCGCTGAGCTTCCATCCACAATGGACCAATGCGAGGACCGTGGGTGCACGCTGGCCGACTCTGGACGAACGGCGATCCGTTTCTCGCTGTCGACGCTTCATTGCGCGGCGCGGGGCATGGATTCAGCAACAACCAATACGACGACATTGTGGATCTCGACCCGGAGGACACCAGCATCCCGGTCGGAGCCGGCTGGGCAGCCCTCGTCGGCGCCGACGGAGTCGTCCGCGATGACAGCTGGATGGAGGTTTTTCAGGCAGAGGGCGGCGGCATCGCCGTCGTGCAGGCCTCCGGTCCCGACTACCCACGTGTGTTGACCAAGGCCCTCCGCTACCCGGACACCGACGATGAAGACGGCGCTCCGCTCATCGTGCGCAGCGGCGAGATCGCCTTGTTCAGCGCCGCGTGCGACGGCACCGGACCACACTCGCAACCCCTGGTGCCCGCCCGACCGGGACCGGTGCCGTCGGTGCACGGACGACCATCGTACGACGGCGATCCAGGCCTTCTGATAGCGACGACGTGCACAAGGTTCGCGTTCAAGGTGCGCTGGTACACCCAGCTAGACGAAGAGAGCTGTTTCGCCCGGTGGCTGCTGACCCCTGCATGAACCTTGTGATCAGTAGGTGCCCAAGCGATCGCGCACCGTTGTCGCCGAGATAGCCGTCGGCTACAGGAGGGACAATAGATGATCACTTTCGACGGGACCTTCCATCGCATCACGGATCCGGAGTTCGAGATGAAGATCCCAGCATGGGAGGGATACGAGCCGGACACCGCTGACGAGGCGGACGCGACGATCACTTTCCGCGACGGCTCGCGCCGATATGCGACCTTTATGACTCTGGATGTCGTCCAGCGCACCATGGACAAGAATGCGCGTACCGGCGAGTGTCTCGGTGGCAGGTTCTTCTGGTGCTCGGACTTGATCATCGTTCGAGGTGCGGGGTTCGAGGGTATGGCGGCCGCGATTCGTGATCTGATCTCGTCTGGAGACATCGGGGGAGCATGCGGCCTGCTCGATCCTCGTGACGATGGCGAGGAGAAATGAATGCCCCGCCCCCGACGGGAGCGGCCCGAGTGAGGAATCCAACCCGCGCTGTCGGCTTGGGAGCTGCACGGATCGCGGCACGTGAGGGCTCTGAGCTGGGCGGAAACCCGGTCCTAAGTGACCGAGATCGACCCCTCGTTACCCTGCCTAATTGCACGCTAGTTGCACGGCGATCAGCCCGTGACCTGGCATCGGACCGTGGCAGCTCGACCTGCTGCCTTTCACGTCAACCGTGTAGCTCAGCGCACGGCACACCCCTTCCTCACGCGGCGGTGATGGCCCGAAACTCCACCGGCGTGGAGACGTCACCATGTATCACCACATCGATCTCCAATGCCGCCGCCAACCGCACCATCAGCGGAATCGTCGGCATGTGCGCTCCACCCTCCAAGCGGGAGACTTGCGGCTGCGTCATGCCTGCCCGCTCAGCCAGCTCCGTCTGCGACAGGCCCAGCTCGATCCGGCGGCGATAGACGGCCGCGCCGAGTTCCTGCCCCAGCCGCGCTTCCTCCACCATCGCGGCGTACTCGGGACTTACCGCCTCACCGGCAAGCCGCTTGGCCTTGATCGTCTTCCACTTGCTATGCCCGGCCATCTCTTCAGCCCCTTCCCTTATAGATCCAATGCGCGGCGCCGTGCTCCAAGCCGCCGGCCATGCACTCAGCCATTGCCTTGCGGGCGCGCTCCACATCGCGCGGCTGCCTATCTCGCGTCTTGTAGAAGGCGGTCAGCAACACCGCCCGGCGGCCCTCGGCCAGCCAGTAGGTGAGGCGCACCGCGTGGTGTGCGATATCGAAACGCAACTCCCACAACCCGTCACCCAAGTCGCGAGCATGACCGTACGGCATCCGGTCTCCGAATTCAGCGAGCCGTTCGACGGCGGCCTCGACAGCGGCGTGATCCCGGTCGGACAGAGTGTCCAACCAAGTCTCCACCGCCGGCTCTAGGTCGATGTCGTACAGCTCCTCGCTCATGCAACACAGTATATATACCAAGCTTTGCATAGCCGATTTCCGCCGGGCGCGCTTCCCGTGGCCGGCAAACGGCTACGCGGATGGATCGTCATCGACATCGACGCCACCGTCATCACCGCCGCCTCCGATAAGAACGGCGCAGCGGTCACGTTCAAGAAAACCTACGGCTTTCACCCGCTGGTCTGCTGGTGCGCCAACACCCAAGAATCGCCCGCCGCTCGGTGCGGTACCTGGTCGGCTGGATGATCACCGACGTCGACGAGCAGGCCATCGCCCGGCTGCCCGCCACCGCCTGGACCGACTCCCTGCGCCAGGACGGCGACCTCCAGCCCGGCTACCACGCGGCCGAGCTCGCCGGCCTCAACCAGCGCCAAGGCTGGCCAGAGAACATGCGGTTGCTGGTCCGCCGGGTCCGCCCCTCGGCCCGCCACCGCAAGAACCTCACCGCTCTCGAAACCTGGACCGGCTGGAAGTACTCGATCATCGCCACCAACATCGGCCGCATGTGGGGCATCGCCGGCTCCCACCACCCGCAATGGCTGGACGCGCTGGCCCGCGCCCACGCCCACGCCGTGGTCGAAGACCGCGTCCGCGCCGACAAAGCGATGGGGGCCCGTGGAACCCGGCGCCCCCGCAGTGTCATGCGACGGCCCGCCCCAACCACACCGGGGACATTACGGGCAAACCGCGGCGCCACTCACACAACACAGCCCACTGAAGAATCGAGGCTAATTCGGCTACTGCAGGGTCAGGTTGTAGCCGTGGTTGGCAGATCGAGGACAGAGGAAGATGGTAAGAGCTCCATAGCGGCCGAGTTGGAGCGTGGTGGGTTCGAGGGCCTCCCGGCCTTCGGGCGTGGCGAATTGAAGATGACGCTCCTCCAACGGCCGCCATCGGGACTCCCCGGCGCTGTCCCATTCGCTGCTGGCCAGTTTGAGGAGCGGCTCGGTCTCGGTTCCGCACACGTCGCAGGGCAGCTCGTACATGTCTGTGAGATGCCACGACTCCCAACCACCGATCTTGAAACCCGGTGCGACGGACAACAGGTCTGTATAGGCAAAGTCGGCTCCCTCGTCCCAGGTCTGCAGGGCCGCACGGAGCTGCTCGGGGAGCTCGTCGCGATGGGGATATTCAGTGACCCGTTCAGGATGCAACACACACGGACGCGGCAGGTAGATCTCCTGACTGAGATCAGCCGCCGGAGTATCGAGAACACCGTCTGGAGTGACGTGGTTCCGCATAGGCGGCTCCGCGAGGACATCGGTGAGATCTCCGGTCCGCCGCCAGACCAGCAGCGGGACGGGTCCCCACCCGTCGTCTAACTCGTGTTCGTTGGGACACCACAGCAGTTGGAGCAGATCCGTACCCTCAGGGAAAGGCATTTCGGGGATATCACGGGCGTAAAACTGCCCGACACCCACCATGGGCACCGGGCTCTCAGGGACGCGGTCCTGCATCGTCCCCCAGCCGTACTGGTTGAAAGGCGGGCCAGATACCACCACCGTCAGGTCGCACGCCGGCCACGGCTCAGCGGACGGCCAGATCAGCGGACCGCCGACATGGCTGTCATGCATGCTCGGCTTGCCCGGCCGCGGATGAAGACGGACGGCTGTCCTTGCGTACGTGCTTAGCTCAGGAAACATCTGTGTGATGTCGCCCGGAGGGCTGGAAGTCGTGCGAGCCATAAGCCTGAAGCCTAGGCCGGTGGCCCCTCGAGGGAGAACTCCGCAGGTTCGGCCTTTCGCACCCACAGCGCACTCGGCTCGTCCGGCCCGATTCTCGGCGTGCTGGCCACCGTGCATGACCCGGCCGGCACCATGCTGATGGTCGTGGGCGTGGCTCTGCCGGGGAGCCTGGCATGACGCTTGAGGATGTCTTCAAAGGGAGCTGACTCTTACCCGCAGGCGTACGAGACGCCCGAGTCCACGACCCCCTCCACGTGGCGGCCACCTGTTGATAGAGCAAGACGTCCACATCCGCGTCGTACAAGAGATCCTCGCCACAGAGCGTTACACCCATGTGGCCACGCTCCAGATGAAGGACGCCAGCAACCGCAACCCGAACGGCAACCCTGAAGCCCAGAGAGATCAAAAAGGCCCCCTACCGAAGAACGGTAGGGGGCCTTTCGGCTGCGGAGGATCGGGGATTTGAACCCCGGATGGTGTTGCCACCAAACCGCATTAGCAGTGCGGCGCCATAGACCTGACTAGGCGAATCCTCCCGGAAGCCATCACGGCTGAGCACAGCGTACCGGCCTTCTGGCGAGGCGGCAAAGCGATTGCCCACCCAGCCTTCACCAAGAGTTATCAACAGCCTGTGGGTAACTCCCTGTGGATGAAGCCCGCCCAGAGCGTGGGCGGGCTTCAGGGCTGTGGATAACCTGGGACAGAGCCGGAAACAATCCGGGATCGCCACAGAAAAGTCACAGAGGTCACGCGGCCGGGTTGGCCTCGCCCTCGATCTCAATCTTGATCTTCTTGCCCACCAGCACGCCACCGGTCTCCAGCGCCTGGTTCCAGGTCAGGCCGAACTCCTCGCGGTCGATCTCCGTGGTGATCGAGAAGCCCCACACAGCGGCGCCCCACGGGTTGGTGCCGGCGCCGCCGTACTCGACCGTGAGCTCCACTTCCTTGGTGACCTCACGGACGGTCAGGTCCCCCGCGACCGTGAACTCATCGCCCGAGTGGCCCACCACGCGGGTGCTCTTGAAGGTGATCTCTGGGAACTTCTCCACGGCCAGGAAGTCGTCGCCTCGCAGGTGGCCGTCACGGTCGGCGACGCCGGTCGAGATGCTGCTCGTCTGGATGGTGAGCTCGGCGCTCGATTCCAGCGGGTTCTCGGCGATCGTGACCGAGCCGTTGAAGCTGTCGAAGGAGCCACGGACCTTGCTGACCATCATGTGCTTGACCACGAACCCGATGTGGGTGTGGGCGCCATCGAGGGCGTAGGTGCCGGCGGCGGGGATGGTCAGGGACTCCCAGGTACGGGTGCTCATCGGGTTCTCCTCAGGAAAGCTGCTGTGCGGATGTCTGCGGTAACAACTTTCTACACGAGGAATATTCCGCTCGTCAACTATCGTCGGTTAAGGTATGAGCGTGACGAACTTTGACGACTCCCGGCTGACGGCGATCGGCCTGCTGAGCGAGGTGCACGCCGGCCTCATGTCCAAACTCCAGCCGGTCCTCAGTGCGGCGGGGTTGTCGGAGATCGACTTCGAAACTGTCATCCGGCTGGCCCGTTCGCCACAGCAGATGTTGCGGATGAGCGATCTGGCCGCGCAGACCGGGTTGTCGACGAGCGGCATGACCCGGGTGGTCGACCGGCTGGAGCGCGAGAAGCTGGTGCGGCGGGAGGCCTGCCTGACCGATCGCCGGGCGTCCTATGCCGTGCTGACCGACGCCGGCCGCGAGCGGCTGGAGAACGTGCTGCCCCAGCATCTGCAGGACATCGACGACTGCTTCACGGGGCTGCTCGGCACCGAGGAGCTGGCGGCGCTCCTCTGCAGCCTGCGCAAGATCAGAGCGGTCGTACGCCCCTGCGCTACCGTGGGGGCTGTTGAACCCGGAGCGCCAGCGCGTCCCTGAGCTTCGACATCGCCCGTGACACCGTGCTCTTGACCGTCCCGACACTGATCCCGAGCGTCCTGGCGATCTCCGGCTCGGTCATGTCCTCGTAGTAGCGCAACACGATCGCCGCCCGCATGCGCTCCGGCAGCGACTCCAGGGCCTGTTCGAGCAGCTCGTGCGCCTCTTCACAGGGAGCCACCTCGTGGACGGCCGTCTCGGGCAGCTCGTCCGACGGATACTCCTCCAGTTTGCGCCGCCGCCACTGCGAGATGTTGATGTTCACCATGGCCCGCCGCACGTACCCGTCCAGCGCCCGCCGGTCCTCGATGCGCTCCCAGGCCAGGTACGTCTTCGTCAGCGCGTTCTGCAGCAGATCCTCGGCGTCCAGCGGATGCCCGGTGAGCTGATGAGCGGTACGCAACAACGCGGGCCCGCGGGCCCGCACGTATTCGTGGAACTCGTCTTCCCATCCGGTCGTCTGCATCGTGGCCAGAATCGCAGCCTGATGCCCGATTGGGGCGGAACTAAAATTCAGGTTTCGGCCCGCCGACGATAAAGGTAGGCCAAGGTCGGTGGCGCTTTCTCCACCGACGGATGTCAACTCCCTTCCCCGGGGATGCGTATTTTGCTCCCATCTGCACCGGTACGGTGTGAGTCACCCTTAAGTCGTGTGACCCTAGTAGCCGACGCGAGGGAGGGGCGGGATGGGGTATCCGAGCGTTGAGCGCCGCCGAGTGCTCGCCGCGGCCGCGCTCGGCCGCGACTCCGGCGTTCCAGGCCCTGATCCGGACAGCGGAGATCCGCTGCGTGCCGTCGTCGGTGCGGTTCTGGACATCAGCCCGCATCTGGCCATCATCGAGACCCCCGACGGCGCCGAGGAACGGCTCGTCATCGCCCCCTGGGCCGGCGCCTGGCACGGGCAGAAGACGGCTCCCGCCGACATTCCCGTGGGCAGCATGGTGATCATGCGAGCCGTACGCGAAGGCCGCGTGGTCGAGCGGATCTGGGCCGACACCACCCGCATCACCGGAACGATCCTGTCGATCAGCGGACGCAGGGAGCTGACGGTCGAGCTCGACTGCGGGACGCACCGGGGCCACCGCACGGTCGTCATCCCCTACCGGGCGACGGGGCGATTACAGGTGCGGCATCCCATGTTCGAGCCGGGTTACCTGTTCGACGCGATCGGGATCAGGCAGCAGGGGGCGAGCCTGGCCCTGCTGCCCGCGACCTCCCAGCCCGCCTACCCGGCACGGGCCGTGCCGCCCGCGCCGCCCGCGTACGGCGGTGTGCAGCCGCGCATCTCCGGCACCGCCACCTGGTCGGACACCTTCGACGAGGAGGAGCGCGGCGCGGCTTACCCCATGCTGGAACGTTCTGACGCCGGCTGCGCCGACGCCGGCGTGTCGTGCGCGGGCCTGCCGTACCTCGCGATCGGATCGTTGCTCCAGGTCCGCAACCTCTGCTCCGGCCGCTCCGCGAACGTGCCGGTGGTGGCGTGCGGGTGCATGGCCGGGCGGTTCTGCGACCGCTGCGTCGAATGCGACACCTCGCCGCGCGGACGGATCGCGGAGTTGTCGCCCACCTCCTACGTGGAGCTCGGCGGCGACCTGGTCAAAGGGTGCTTCAACGCTCAGATCGGATGGGGGTGACGCCGGTGCTGCACTCGCAGCTCCCGCTCCTGATCGTGCTGCTCGTCCTGGGCACGACGGCCAAGCTGATCACGGTACGTTCCGGCGGCGAACCGGGCTCGCTGTCCAGACTGGGGCCCGCGGTGCTGGTGCCGGACCGCGTGCGGGCGCCGGCGCTGCTCGTCTGCGCCGCCGGCGAGTCGGCGCTCGCCCTCGGGATGCTGCTCACCACACATCCGTTCTTCCGGTGGGGCACGGTCGGCTTCTTCGCGCTGTCCACGTACGTGCTGCTGGAGCTGCGCAGGCGGCGGCCCGACGCGGGCTGCGGCTGCTTCGGCGAGGTGAGCTCGGCGCCGGTCGGGCTGCGCTCGGTCGGCAGGACCGTGGTGCTGACCGGGATGGCCGGAATGTCGGTGTGGGCGCCGGTGAGCGGATGGGAGGCCATCGCGCACCCGTCCTGGCTGACGGCCGCCGGAGTCGCGGTGCTCGCCGCGTTGTCACCCGAGATCGAGGAGCTGATCGACCGCGTACGCTTCCGCGCCCCCTGCGAGCAGCGCCGCGGCCCCGCCGAGCCGGCCGTCCTGGCCAGGCTCAGGTCGAGCGGCACCTGGCGGGCCCACCATGAGGAGCTGGTCTCGGCCGAGCCGTACGACAGTTGGCGTGAGTTGTGCTGGCGGTTCTTCGCCTTCCGCAACCATGACCAGGACGACGTCGTCTTCGCCGTCTATCTCAGCGGCCGGCGCCCGGCGGTGCGGATGGCCGTGGTCCGCGCGGAGGACAGCGGGTCTCTGCCGGAATATACGTCCGTATCGGGCTGGCTGTAGAGAGCACTAGATTTCCCTCGACAGGCAGCGCGATACAGCTCTATTGGGCTGTCTAGCTTCCCCACTAGACAGCCCAATAGAGGTCTAGGGGCGTCGCTCAGATGGGTTGAGCGCGCAGGAATCTCCCGAAGTGCGGCACCGTGAACGCGATCAGGCCGCGCTCGGCGCTGTAGATGAGCCCTTTCTTGATGAGGCTGTCGCGGGCGGGCGAGAGGCTGGACGGCTTACGCCCGAGGGAGTCGGCCACCTCCGCGGTGGCGACCGGCTCGTCGCCGATCTGCGCCATGGCGTGCATGTAGTCGCGCTCGGCCGGAGTGGCCCGCTCGTAGCGGCTGCCGAAGAACCCGACCGCGAGCTCCTCCTCGGCCTCCGGCGCGGAGACCTTGACGTCTTCGATCGTGATCGGACTGCGCGGCGCGAGGTCCCAGGCGACCTTGCCGTAGGCCTGCACGAAGTAGGGATAACCGTCGGCGGCCTCATAGAGGGCGTCGAGGGCCTCCTGGGTGAAGATGACGTCTTCCTCGCCGGCCGGCAGGATCAACGCCAGATCGGCGGCCTCCCGGTCGAGCTTGTCGATGCGCGCGTAGCGGAAGAGCCGCTCGGAATAGCTCTTGCTGGCCGACAACACGCTCGGCAGGTGCGGCAGCCCGGCGCCCACCACGATCAGCGGGCCGCCCGACTGCGAGAGCTCGTGGCAGGCGGCGCAGAGCGCGGAGACGTCGGCGGCCTGCACGTCCTGCATCTCGTCGATGAACAGCGCGATGCCCACCGCGAGGTCGGTGGCCACCGCCGCCGCGTCGACGAACAGCTCGGTGAGGTCGATCTCCAGGTCGCCCGAGTCGGCGCGCCCGCGGCTGGCGGGCACCTCGATGCCGGGCGACCAGTGCGACGTGCCCTTGGCCGCCGCCGGATCGCGCATGGCGAACGCCTTGAGCACGCCGAGGAACCCCTCGATGCGCTCGGGCGCGCGGTGGCGCGGGGCCAGCTCGCGAATCGCCATGTGCAGGGCCGCCGCCACGGGCCGCCTGATCGACTGGTCGGGCCGGGCCTCGATCTTGCCCGTGCCCCACAGCCGCTGCATGGCCATGGACTTGAACGTGTTGAGCAGGACGGTCTTGCCGACTCCCCGCAGGCCGGTGACGACCATGCTGCGCTCGGGGCGGCCGCGGGCCACTCGCTCCAGCACGACCTCGAACTGGTGCAGCTCTCGGTCCCGCCCGGCGAGCTCCGGCGGACGCTGGCCGGCGCCGGGAGCGTAGGGGTTTCGCACAGGGTCCACGCTCTCGGACTTTATTGCCGGATATAGCGGCCGTCTTAGATTTGGGAAGAAAGTGCTACGGCGTGTCCGTGCAGGAGCGGGCGCAAGCACCGTCATCGGACACACCCCCTCTCACCTGGCCGAACCTCTGTTCGAGTGCGTACCTAGAACTGTAGCGCGGACTCGAACACCTATGCGATGGTTTTCGAGTAAAGATCTTCGCAACGAGCCCCGCCGAGGCCGTGGCGACGCGACCGGCCGCCGTCGGCGCGCCCGAACTTGGCAGCCGTCCCGTCCGCGCAATAGCGTTCGGAACCATGCGGACTTTCGCGAACGTACAGGAGCTCAAGGCCGGCGTCGGCGAGACGTTCGGCCCCACCGAGTGGCGCACGGTCACTCAGGAACAGGTCAACCTCTTCGCCGACGCCACCTCCGACCACCAGTGGATCCACGTGGACGTGGAGCGGGCCAAGGAGGGGCCGTTCGGGGGGACGATCGCCCACGGTTACCTGACCCTGTCGCTGCTGCCGGTGTTCATGTTCGAGCTGGTCGAGGTGCGCAGCATCGCGATGGGCATCAACTACGGCCTCAACAAGGTTCGCTTCCCCAGGCCGGTGCCGGTGGGCGCGCGGGTCCGGGCCGTGGGTGAGCTCACCGACGTCAAGGGCACGCCGGCCGGCTACCTGTCCACGCTCAAGATGACGGTCGAGGTCGAGGGCGAGCGCCGGCCCGCCTGCATCGCCGAGACGCTCAGCCTGTACGTCCCCGCCGAATGACCCGGCCGGCCGTCACACGATGATCGCCACGATCGCTGCGACGGCGATGAGCCCCAGATAGGCCAGCACGAGCCGGGTGTCCCTGAGCAGGCACTTGCTCCGGGTCAGCCCGGCTCGCCACGCCCGCCAGTACCCGGCGAACCCCAGCACCGCGAACCCCAGCACCGCCCACGGCCCGAGCAGCCAGGCCAGCAGCGCCACCGTCGCGTACACGCACAGCCGGAGCGGATCCTCCTTCACTTCCGCACCCCGCTCGACAACCGCTGGCGCGACAACTGCGGCCAGGCCTGCACGGCGCAGAACGGGGCACACTGATCCTGCTCGGCACGCGTGCCCACGTGCACGCAGCACTGCGTGAGCCGCTCCTCGATCATGGTCGAGATGTCCATGAACGGTTTGACCGTGATGCGCACCACCCGCTCCCCCAGCATCCTGCGCAGCTTCTTCCGCCGGCCCGGCAGCGCCGAGGAGGCCAGCGTGAGCAGGGTGGAGACGCCGAGGTCGCAGTTCTCGCAGATGTTGCGCCACAGGTCGCCGATCTCCGGATGCGACAACGACGACTGCTCCGACAACAGGCCGAGCAGCGACTCCTGGACGGCCTGCCGCAACTCGCGCGGGATCTCGGTGTCGGCGATGCGGTTGGAGACCAGGCCCAGGTTCGCCTTGAGGCGGTCGTGGCCCATCAGCGCGGTCAGGGAGCGCCACTGCCGGGCGTCGTCGCGGATGAGGTAGCCGACCGAGCAGCAGTGGGGGTGGGAGCAGGGCAGGGCGGTCAGGTCACGCCAGGTCACCAGGCCGTCGGTCTGCGGGCCGAGGCGTTTGAGCACGCCGGTGTGGGTGAGCCGGTCCGCGGGGTCGATGGCGCCCGACCTGCCCGAGCCGAACTGGGGCTGCAGGGACACGCCTCCGACGTACGGGGTGTCGAGCGCGAGACGTACGACGTCGCCGATCTCGCCGTCGTTGACGCCCAGCGCGGCCGTCATGACCAGGGTCGTGAAGATCTCCCGCTCCGACAGGCGCTGTACGGCCTGCGCCTTCATGCTCCGCAGGTCACCGCCCCGATGGTGCTTGGAGGCGGCGGCCGACGAGCCGTCGTACTGGAGGTAGACCTCGACGCGCTCGCGATGCTCGGTGAGCAGGTCGAGGAGGGAGTCGTCCCTGGCGATGAGGACGCCGTTGGTGTTGATCAGGATGCGGGTGACCGGGCGCCGGCCCAGCTCGGCGAGGAGCGTCTTGAGCTCGGGGTGCAGGGTGGGCTCGCCGCCGCTCAGCATGAGGACGTCGAGTTTGCCGTTCTCGCGTTCGAGGCGCTGGTCGACGTTCGCCAGGATGTCGGGGACGGGGACGATGCCGGTCAGGTCGGGCGAGCTGTCGGCGAAGCAGGTGGGGCAGCGCAGGTTGCAGGCTTCGGCGATGTCCTCCAGGAGGATGCAGGTGTGCTGGGTCTGCATCTCGGGGAGGCCGTGGAGGTAGGCGGACGGGATCGGGAGGAAGTTCCCCGACATGTCGGGCATGTGCTGTTTTGTGGGGGCCGTCCACTCCTCCAGGTAGTGGAGGATTTCCGGGTCCTCGTCGTACATGGTGCGGATGAGGCCGTGCTCGCGGCATCCGCGCTCCAGCCACACCCTGCCGTCGCGCTCGGCCAGATAGCCGCTCAGCCGCTCGACCTGGTCGAGGTCCTTGCCGTGGCAACTCGGGCAGAACGCGTTGACGTATCTGAGGATGCGATCACCCCTCAGACCCATCCCTGTGCTCATGTCATGGCCTTCCGCTGGAAAAGTGGTTCGTAGTAGCCGCGCCGCCAGCCGTACCACAGCCTGATCGCGAGCAGCAGCAGCCCGGGGGCCAGGAACCACTGGGGCCTGGTCAGGTCGAGCCAGACCGTCTCGTTGGCCCTGGTGAACTCCACGAGGAAGCGGAAGGCGGCGTACGCGGCGAGATAGAGCGTGAACAACTCGCCGGGCTGGGTGACGCGCCGGCGCGCCCAGAGCAGGGCGGCGAACACCGCGAGCTGGAAGACGATCTCGTAGATGAACGACGGGTGCATCGCCTGCCCGGTCAGGCAGCCCGGGCACTCGGGGATCGTCGGCGGCGCGTGCACGCCCCAGGGCAGGTCGGTGGGCCGGCCCGGCGCCTCCGTCAGATGGCAGCCGATCCGGCCGACGGCCATCCCGAGCGCCACCGCCGGGGCGAACAGGTCGCCGGTGCGCTCCCGGTAGCCGATGACCTTCTTCGCCACCAGCACGCCCACGTACGCGCCGGTCAGGCCGCCGAGGATGCTGCGGGAGCCGTACAGCCAGAGGTCCCGCAGCTCCAGCGTCTCCAGCCAGCCAGCCATGCGCATCCCGATGGCGCCCCCCACCAAGGCGCCGGTGACGGCGATCAGCGACTGCTCGTTGAGCGCGCCGCGGCTGCGGGCCTCCCGTACGAAGACGATGGAGGCCACGAGCACGCCCAGGCCGACGAATAGCTCGTGGTAGGGCATGTCAGGTGTACAGGCCCGGGTTCAGGCCGGTGCAGAAACCGGCGGACAGGATGGACCAGAGCGCCCAGCCGATCATCAGCCCCAGGCCCAGGCCCTTGGTCCAGGGTTTGCGGACGACGACCAGGCCGATGCCGACGCCCAGACCGACGAGCGCCAGCACGACGGCGCCGGCGATCACGTACGGGACGGCGGCGTCGTCGGAGTCCATGGTGGCGATGAAGATGAAGAAGCCGACCACCGTGTTGATGACGCTGTAGAGGGCCAGGCCGGCGAACATCATGCCGAAGATCAGGCCGGTGGAGCCGCTGGGGGGCGGGGGTGGCGGGCCGTAACCGGGCGGCCCGTAGGGCGGCCTTTGGGACTGGAACGGCTGTCCGTACGGCGGCGGCTGCCCCTGGGGCGGCGGTGGCAAGGGCACCGGCTCTCCGGACGGCGGCGGCATATGCCGCCGATCGTCGGGATTCTCCGACGATGACGACGATGGCGGCGGCGGCGTTGGTGGACTGCTCATGTGCTCGGTTCCCCCCGATCACCATCAGACTAGAAGCCGACGATTACCGTCCGATAAGGAGCCCTATGCCCCTTCTGAATAGTAAATCGCCGCCTGCACTCGGCTCTTCAACCCCAGCTTGCCCAGTACCCGGCTGACGTGCGTCTTGGTCGTCGCCTCCGCCATGTCCAGCTCCTTGGCGATCTCGGCGTTGGACATCCCCCGCCCGATGCACGCCAGCACCTCCCGCTCCCGAGGCGTCAGACCCTCCGGATCCGCCGCCGGCTCCCTGCGCGCCGGCGTCTGCTCGGCGAAGGCCGTGATCAGCCTCCGCGTGACGCCGGGCGAGATCAGCCCATCCCCGCGCGCCACCACCCGCACGGCCTCGACGAGCGAGTCCGCGTCCGTGTTCTTCAGCAGGAACCCGGCGGCCCCCGCCCGGAGAGCCCCGAAGACGTACTCGTCGACATCGAACGTCGTCAGGATCAGCACATCACTGACCCCCGCCAGCTCCCTCGTGGCCGAGATGCCGTCGAGCCGTGGCATGCGCACGTCCATCAACACCACATCGGGCCGCAACTCCCGGGCCATGGCCACGGCCTGCTCCCCGTCGCCCGCCTCTCCGACGACCTCGATGTCCGCCACTCCGCCCAGGATCAGCACGATCCCCGCCCGCACCGCCGCATGATCGTCGGCCACCAGCACCCTGATGGTCACGAGGCCACCTCCACCCCTGCCGTTCCCTCCCGCCTCACCGCACGTCCTCCGCAGAAAGCTCGCCTCCAGAAAGCCCTCTCTCCGGAAACCTTCTCCTGACAGCGCCGGAGCCCGTACTCGAACGAACCTCATCACCAGACGTGAGCGTGAACAGCGAACCTCCTGACTGCGCCCCGGCCGTCGGAAGCGCGGCCAGCACCCGCCACCCGCCGCCACCCTCCGAGAGCCCGGCTTCGAACGTCCCGCCGACCAGCGACGCACGCTCCCGCATCCCCACCAACCCGGCCCCCGCCCCCGGCAACCCTTTCCCCCGCCCGCCGGCCGCGTTCTCGACACCCACCGAAACCCGGCCCGGCTCATAAGCGATGGCGACTCGGACCGGCGAGTCGCCATGCTTCAGCGCATTGGTCAGCGCCTCCTGCAAGATCCGATATCCGGCCAGGTCAACAGAGGCAGGCAGCTCACGAGGCTCCCCCTCCACCACCAACTCCGCGCTCAGCCCCGCCCGGGTGACCCTCCCGACCAAGGTCTCGGCATCAGCCAGCCGAGGCCGGGTGGCGTCCGCCGGGTCATCGCCGTCGTGCCGCAACAGCCCGATCATGGTCCGCATCTCGGCCAGCCCTTTCACGCTGTTCTCCCGTACGGACTCCATGACCTTCCGCACCGTCGCCCGATCCAGATCCTGACGGGAGAGCGCGGCCGTGGACTGGATGGCGATCGCGCTGAAGTAGTTCGCGATCATGTCGTGCAGCTCACGCGCCATCCGCGTCCGCTCAGCCGCTATCGCCGCCTGCCGATCGAGCTCCGCCAGATGAGCCACCTGCTCCACCCGAACCCGCCCGGCGTCCGCCCGATCCCAGTGCTCCCGCAGCACCAGCGCCGTCGTGACAGGCGTCACCAGCACCAACGCCGCCTGCACCCCCGCCACCGCCAGCAACCGCCAGTCCGCCGCCGCGAACCCCGCCACCGCCCCACCCGCGACCGCCAGCGTGGCGGCGATCCCGAGCAGCACCCGCGCGAACCGGGCCGGCCCATAAAGCGCGGCGGCATAAAGATTGTCGGTGAACACCAGCACGGTCCCCAGGGACGGCCCCACGAACCCGTCCACCACGATCCCGGCCACGCCCAGCCCCAGCGAGACCAGCGGAGCCCGCCGCCTGAACAGCACCGCCACACACGTGATCGCCAGCGGCACACCGACCACCCACATGGGCACGCCTCGATCGACGTACGCCCCGCCGGCGATGAGGACCACCCCCATCACGAAGGCCAGCCCGGCCCACAACGCCACCCGCTTCATGCCCCCCATCACACCACTCCCCGCCCTCGTTTCCCTCCCCCACGGGGGCCAGCCTGCGGATACACCCTTCGATGTACGCACAGGCTCGTTTTCACTGATGATGTGCCGGCCGGATCCGTCCAACAGACTTGAACACGTGATTGTCGCCATTCTCATCGGCTGCGAGATCGCCTTCTGGCTGGTACTCGGACTCGCCCTGGCAAGCCGCTACCTCTGGAACCGCCGCCGCCTCAGCACCGCCCTCCTGATCGCCGTCCCCCTCCTCGACGTGATCCTGCTCACGGCCGCGGTCCTGGACATGCGCGGCGGCGCCACGGCTGACATCAAACACGGGCTGGCGGCGGCGTACCTCGCCTACTCGATCGTCTTCGGCCACCGCACGATCCGCTGGGCCGACGCCGCCTTCCACCACCGCTTCGCCTCCGGCCCACCCCCCTGGAAGCCCCCGGCGGGCGGCATGGCCCGCGCCCGTTATGAGTGGGGGATCTGGCTCCGCATCGTCCTGGCGTACGCGATCGCCTGCGCCCTTCTGTTCCTTCTGATCTGGCTCGTCGGCGACGCCTCTCGCACCAGCGCCCTGACGGAGTTCATGTTGGGCCTGCTCAGGGTCCCCGTGATCGCCGCCCTCTGGCCGATCAGCTACACCCTGTGGCCCCGCAAGACCGAATCGACGCAGACCTGATCGCCGTTTCTCGTTCGAGGCACTCCCCAAAACCCGCTATGATTGCTTACGCAGCAAGCGGCCGTAGCTCAATGGATAGAGCATCTGACTACGGATCAGAAGGTTACGGGTTCGACTCCTGTCGGCCGCGCTCACTCGAAAGGCCCGCCACCAGGGACATCCTGGAGCGGGCCTTTGTGTTTGTCAGGACAATCTCGGGATCTTGCTAACACCCCTGCTAACACGGGTCCTCCTCACTCACCGATCGCCTCCGCGAAGGCATCGGCGGCTGATGCTTCGGCGGCGCGGATCACGTGGGCGTAGACCCGGAGCGTGATCGAGGGGTCGGCATGACCGAGACGGGCCGCTACGACGTGAACCGGGACACCCGCCAGGAGCAGAGTCGTGGCATGAATGTGGCGAAGGTCGTGGAGCCGAGCGTGCGGCAGCGGCGTGCGAGGGTTCGCCTGGTTGTACCGCTTGATCAGGATCGGGAGGAGCGAGCTGAGCGTGTCTGGGTGAACGGGCTCGCCCCACCCGGTCGTGAACACGTGGTCGCCCGTACCGCGCCAGTCAGGGCCGAGCTGGAGCTTGTCTGCGGCCTGCTGTGAGCGCTGTCCACGGAAGACCTGGACTGTCCGTTCGTCGAGGCTCACGACGCGCTTACGGCCGCTCTTGGTGGTGCCCTCGACCCGCTTCCCGTCGATGAACGAGGCCGAGCCACGGATGGTGATCTGCTTGCCATCGAGATCGACGTCAGACCAGCGAAGGTGTAGCAGCTCGCCCCGCCGGGCACCGGTGTAGGCCGCGACGTGGAAGAAGGGCCAGAGGCGGTGCTCGCGAGCAGCGAGGAGGAACGTCTTGAGCTGGTCCGTCGTCCAGACTGTGCCGGGCTCGCTGATCTCCCGGCGAGGACGCTTGGCCTTCTCAACCGGGCTGGATGAAAGGATCTCGTCGACGTTCACCGCGTCGCGGAAGGCCTTCCGGAGCACGGCGTGGACGTAGTCGACCGTGCGCGAGGAGAGCGGCCGTCCATTCTTGCCGCCGCCGGCCCGCAGATCCCGGTACAGCTTGGTGATCGTGGAGGCCCGAACAGCCTGTAGGCGGAGGGTGCCGATGTTGGGCTTGATGTACCGGTCGATGATGTGCCGGTAGTCGACGAGCGTCTTGGGCTTGATCTCGACGGCATGGGCCTCGATCCACTCATCGAGGTACTCACGGACAGTGATCGTGCTGCGGTCAACGTACTCACCGCGTCGGGCCTTAACCCGTGCTTCGTCACGTGCGGCCTTGGCGTCATCCTCGGTGGCAAAGCCGCCTACCCATCGAGGCTTGCTCTCCCCCGTCTCGGCGTCTCGGACTCTGATCACGTAGGACCAGGTGGTGCCGCGATTCATGACGCCGTCGCGCAGTTTAGGGGCCTTCTTCTTGCGAGGCTGCTCGTCTGGTGCGCCGACGAGGGTCTTGGTCATACGGCGGCCTCCTTCCTGGTCAGGTGAGTGATGTAGTCCGTGAGAGCCGCAACGGGGATACGGCGGGATCCGTCGATGCGGATGGAGTCGACTGCGCCGACGGCGAGCAGTTGGTAGAGCTTGCTGCGGGAGATGGCCAGGGCCTCGGCGGCTTCTGGCACGGTGAGAAGGAGCCGAGTCATAGGCGGTTCGGTTCCGCTTGCTGCGGCGTCGCCAACGGCGTTCTGGTGAGAGCTGCGGCGAGGAGTTGATCTCCCGCCGAGTAGCCCTTACCTGCGTACTCCCATTCGCTGATCACGAGGACGGTGTCCTCATCGAAGAGCGGCAGCCGTCCGTGGGTGACCTCTTCGGTGTGAACGAAGAGCTCTCTGGCTGATCTCAGTTCGCCAAGGGTGGTGGAGTAGCGGCGGGAGCGGGTGGAGAAGTGGCCGCGGAAGCCGAGCATGTGGGCCCAGTCGGCGAGCCGTAGTCCGGCCAGGTCTGGCACGGCGCCGAGGTGCATGCAGGTGGCGATGAGACGGCGAGCGTGGTCGCGGAGGTTGAAGGCGTCGAGGTTGTCGAGTGGGTTGATGCGGCGGTCAAGGGTCCCGACGCATTCGGCGGCTTTGGTGGCGTACTTGGCGATGTAGCCGGCGACGGCTTGTTCGGTGAGGTCGCCGTCGAGGGTGATGGGGCGGATATCGAGTTGGCTGCCCCAGCGCAGGGCGCGTTCGGGTTGATCTTCATGAGCGGGTGCGGTGGCGGTGACGGCCTTGGCCGCATGCTGGATGGCCTGGGTCAGGGCGTCGGCGGTGGCCCAAGCGGGAGGCGGGAAGGCGGGTCCGTCGGAGCTGTCGAGGCGGATGACGGCGTGGAAGTGGACGACGCCGCGGCGTTGGTATTCGGCGACCTTGGCGAAGGAGAGCGTGAGGTGTTGGCGGAGCTCTTTGAGCGGGAGGCCGCCGTATTTGGCAAGGTGGCGGCGTACGGCGTCGGCGAAGCGCTTCCACAGCAGCGGGGCCAGGGCGTTGAACAGGACGGAGCCGGTGTAGTCGTAGCAGTCCGGGCACAGCGGCTCGCCAAGGCGCGGATCGTCCTTGCTGTGCCGGGCGGTGCAGCACGTGGTGCGGCCGTGCGGGCAGGTGGGTGCGTTGCGGCGGGCGTGGCAGGGCTGGACCTTGCCGTTGTGCTCGCGGCGGGCGTGGACGGTGCCGAAGGAGGGCGCGGTCAGGGTGACGAACAGGGTGGGGTGGTTGGTGACGGTCTCGGGGACGCCTTTGCCGCCGATCAGTCCGGCGCGGATGAGTTGGTAGGTGTCGGCGCGGTAGGTCTCGGCGCAGGCCGGGCAGCGGGAGGCGCGGCGGGTCTTGCAGGGCAGGCGCAGGATGCCGTCAGGTTCGTGGCGGGTGGTGTAGCGGTGCAGCAGCTGTCCGGTGGCCTGGTCGTAGTGGTCGACCTTGCCACGCAGGTGGATCGGTTGGCGGCAGCCGCCGGTGGCGCGGACTTGGGTGGCCCAGCGGTCGTAGTCGGGGTGGTTGAGTCGGGCGATCATGCCCGCTTTGGCGTGCGCGGTGGCGTGGGTTGTGGGCAAGATGGAGTCCTCCTTTCGCTCGTTCGGGTGGAGGGATGGCCCCTGACCTGGCAGTCGTCTTGGCGGATGTGCGGCCAGGCCGGGGGCGCTGCGCGTTATGCGCCGTGGTTGTCGATGCCGGTGCCGTCGCAGTCGTTGCAGCGGTTGTGGTCGTTGTCGAGTCCGGTGCCGTTGCAGGTGCAGCAGCGGTGGTGGATCACTTCGTGCACGTGGTCACTTCCTGTCGCGGGGTGTGGTGGTGAGGCAGATGCGCCAGTGGTGCGGTTTGCCTCGGTCGGGGTAGACGCGCGAGGCGCCGATCACGGTGAAGTGCAGGCGCAGGCGGAACAGGGCGTCGACGATTTCGGCGCGGGTTCCGTCGAGGCGGATACGCACGACCTATCTCCTAGGTGTTGTCGGGCTGGATGCAGCCGCGGTAGCTCGCTTCGGCGTCGTGGCGTTCTCGGGCGGCGGCGAGGATGGCTACGGCGCGGTACTCCACCGGTCCGAAGAAGACGGAGGTGGCGTAGTGGCCGTACGGGGAGTCCTCGAAGTCGATGGGCGAGCCGACGCGGGTGGCGATCTGGTCGATCTCGGCGCGGAGGTCGGTGTCGTTGTCCTGTTTGGGGAAGTGGTGCAGGGTGACGCTGGAGGAGGCGGGCAGGTCGGGGTGGGTCTCCAGGAAGGCGGCCAGGTCGAGTAGGCCGTTGATGAGTGCGGATCGGTGGTCGCGGGTCATCGGTGGGTCTCCTTTCTGTTCAGGCGGTGCGCAGGACGCGCAGGAGGTCTGAGGCAAGTTGGTGGGAGACGCCCAGGTGGGCGCGTAGGGCGTCGCGGCTGATGGGCTTGCCGTGTTTGGTGTGGTGTTCGTCAGCGACACGGCGGGCGTAGTCGACGAGCGCGGGCGCGAGGTCGCTGTCCTGCCCGTCCTGGGTGTCGTCCTCGTCTGTGCGGTCGTGCGGGACGAGTTCGGGAATCGGGGACGAGGCCAGGACAGGCGAGGCCAGGGCGATGGACGGTTGGGGACGGGTGGCGCGGCGTTCGAGCATCGAGACGGCGATGAGGAACGCTGCGGCCGGAGTGGCAGCGGTGATCCAGCCCCAGACGGTTGGGGCAGCTTGGGCGAGGTTGGCTGCCAAGGACAGGACGATGCCGCCGGTCAGGACGAGGACGGGCCAGGTGACACGTCCGTGCCGGCCTTTGCCGGTCTTCTTGTCGCGTTGGCGTTCGCGGGCGGCCATGACGCAGGTCAGGTCGATGCAGACGGCGATGGCCCAGGACATCCAGCCTGATTGGCCGTGCTGGGTGGCGGTGTCGCGGATGTGGGTGAACGATCCGGCACCCGCGATAGCGGCCAAGATGAGAACCGGGCCGGTGTCGAGCAGCCAGCAGACGAAGCGTCGCATCGTTCCCTTCCCTTCGTGGTTCAGACGTCGAGCAGTTGGGACGGGTCGTACTCCGGCAGGTGAGCCGTGATCTCCTCCCAGGACGGGGCGAGGTGAGCGTGGGTGCGGGCGGCGTGTTCGGCGGCTTGTTCGCTGACGTGGAAGGAGCGGGCGCGGTACCACTGGCCGTCTTGTGAGGCGACGATGGCGACGCCGGGCGTCTCGGCGGCGATGGCGCGAGCGGATGCGAGCGCGGCGGGGTCGAGGTCGCCGAGGGTCATGGTGGCGGTCTCGGGGTCGTTGACGCGGTGGCAGATACGGCCGGAGCACTGGGCCCGTAGGGCGGTGACGCCGGGTCCGAGGTCGGAGCCGATGCGCTGGCCGCAGCAGAACAGGTAGATGCCGAACGCCCGGCCGAGTTGGGCGACCCGGAGGAGGGCCGTGGAGGTCTTGGCGATCTCGTCTTTCTCGGACTTGTCGGCCATCAGGTACAGCTCGGCGAGTTCGTCGACCAGGACCACAACGGGCACCGGGCGGATGCCTGGCGGGAGTTGCCAGATGTTGCGGGCACCGGCCTGGCGGCACAGGCCCATGCGGTCGATCATCAGCGCGACGAGGTTTTCCAGCAGTGCGACGGACGCGGTGCGTGAGGTGGCCAGGGCTGACAGGCGTGGGCTGTAGGGGGTGAACTCCACGCCGCCCTTGAGGTCGAAGCCGACCAGGGCGACGGGTTGTGGGGCCAGGCCGACGATGAGCGCGTTAGCGAGGTTGGACTTGCCGGACTGGGTCGCACCTGCGTTGAGCCAGTGCGGCACGGTCCGGAAGTCGATCACCCAGGGGCGTCCGGTCTCCAGCCGTCCCACGGTGACCTTGAGCAGTTCCCCAGCGGCTGGGAGCTGGTCGACCTTGACCAGTGGATCGCGGATGGTGGCCATGAGTACCACGTGGCCGGGCCGGGGTGAGGATGCTCGGATCGCGTGCACGCCCCAGGAGTGGGCCAGCCGTTCGGCCGCCTCGGCGTAGTCGCCGGGCGTCTGGCCTTCCAGGGTGTGCAGGGTGACGCGCCAGCCGTATCGGGTCGGCAGCGGCAGCCACATGAACGGTTTGGTGTCGACGGCGACCCGCTGGAAGCGGCGGCGGACTTTGACGAGGCCGGTGGAGGCGATCGCGCCGGGCACGGTGGTGAACCACCAGCGTTGCCGCTTCTTGGTCAGCCCGCAGCCGAGGGCGACGCGCCGCCAGGACGCGCGGACGGACAGGGCTGCGAGCGGGAAGCCGATCAGCAGCCAGAACGAGGCGGGGTGCCAGCGGCGCCAGGCCCACAGCCCGGCCGCCGTGGCGGCCAGGACTGCGAGCACCTCCAGCGCGTCACGCATCGGCGGCCTCCCGGACGGGGAGCAGCGCCGAGGCGCGGTAGGCGATGCCCCACTTGCCGGCAATCTCCCAGACGTAGCCGAGCAGCCCGACCGGATTGACCGTGTCGCCGACGGTGATGGGCGGTTCTCCGGTGATGCCGATCTTGACGAGTTCGATCCGGCCGAATTCATCCTCAACCGAGACGGTGACCTCGTAGACGGTGTTGCCGTTCTTGTCGGTCTTGATCTCGCCGGTGTCGCGGTTGAGCACCCGAGGGCGCGGGGCCTTCACGCAGGTGATGGCGAGCTTGTTCGTGTCCACAGGGATCGGGACAGTACGCATGGGCTGTGACCTCCTTATTCGTCCTAGCCAACATAGTTAACCTAGTTGGCTCAGTTGTCAACGTCCTCTCGGTTGGCTTGGTTGGTGTTTCGTGGTGTGATGGACGTGATGGTTAAGAACACCGGGCGACCCGGCTACCTGCAGATCGCCGATGATCTCCGTGCGCAGATCCGCGGCAGCTCTCTGGCGCCCGGAACTCCGCTGCCGTCCACCGCTCAGCTCGCCGAGCGCTATGACGCGTCGTTGTCGGTGGTGAAGATGGCCGTCGGCATCCTGCGCAACGAGGGCCTGGTGATCGGCCAGCAGGGCAAGGGCGTGTTCGTCAGCGATTCCGGTGAGGCTTCCCCCGCCGGTGACGTGGCCGGCGAGGTGGCCGAGTTGCGGTCCGTCGTACAAGAGCTGTCGGTACGGCTGGCGCGGGTCGAGGAGCAGTTGGCTACGTCCACGACACCCCGTTCCGGACGTAGCAGCCGGTAACCCTGCGGGCCAGCACGGCCGAGGCCCCGTCCGGGCGGCGTCGCAGGTTCAGTGCCTTGTCTTCGCGGCGGATGCCGACCAGGACCGTTATGTAGCCCACCAGCAAGGTGACGCCGAGCAGACCGGCGATGATGAGCGCGATCACGTCCAGGTCACCCCCGCCATGGCCGTGTGGCGCGGGCCGCGCGGGGGACGACGGGTCTCGCCACGCCGCACACTCTTCCGGCGCTTGGCCGCCTGCTTCTTGATCCAGCGGTCCCGGGCCCGGCACTTACGGCACCGGGTCTGGCCCTCGTCCAGGCCGGCGCTGCACTCACAGGCGGGCTCGGGGTAGATCTGCTCGGTCATGTGATCACCTCTCCTTTCGGTCGCTCCGGTGTTGCCTTGTGACACCGAGAATGCGACGGAGAGTCAGGACGAGATCACTACACGACGGGACATGTTCAAGACGTCCGTCCTACGATGTGCAGGTCCCCGGACGTCCTCCTGAGCAGGTGACATGGCGAACGAGAGGTTGCGAGCGGCTCTGTTGCAGCGCGGCGTGAGCATCGCCGAACTGGCGGAGGCCATAGCGGTCGACCCCAAAACCGTCGAACGGTGGGTAACCAAGTCCCGCGCGCCATACCGAAAGCATCGCTTTGCGGTGGCTTCGTACCTCGATACCGAGGAAACCTACCTCTGGCCCGAGGCGCTGACCCGCGACCAGGTCGCCTCAGCGTCCGAGAGCGAGATCGTCACCGTCTACCCCCACCGCTGGGCCGTCCCCCGGGACGTGTGGGGACGACTGTTCGCCTCAGCGTCGGAAGAGATCGGCGTGCTGGTCTACAGCGGGCTTTTTCTCGCTGATGACGCCGGGCTGCTGCGCATGTTCGGCGAGAAGGCCGATGCGGGCGTACGCGTACGCATCTTGCTCGGCGACCCTGACTGCGCCGAGGTGGCTCAGCGGGGCAAGGACGAGGGCATCGACGACGGCATGGCCTTCAAGATCCGCAACGTGCTCGTCCTGTACCGATCACTGCGGGAGCGGACCAACGTCGAGTTCCGCCTGCATGCGACTGTGCTCTACAACTCGATCTACCGCGCCGACGACCAGTACCTCGTCAACACCCACGTGTACGGCGTCCCCGCAGGCAACGCCCCCGTCTTCCACCTCCGCAAAGTCGTCGGCGGGGACATGGTCGCCACCTACGCCACCAGCTTCGAACGAGTCTGGGACGGAGCCCGGCCGATAGGGTCCTGAGCCATGGCCAAGCGGATCGACTACTACGACGACCCGAACGCCCCGGCCCCCAACAGCCTGGTGCCGTCCGTGAACGTCATCGTCACCAACACCGACAGCGAGGTGCTGATGATCCGCCGCACTGACAACGACAACTGGGCCGTCCCCGGCGGCGCCATCGACCTGGGCGAGTCCATCCCCCAAGCCGCCGTACGCGAGACCCTCGAAGAGACGGGGATCGTCTGCGAGATCACTGGCCTGGCCGGCACCTACAGCGACCCCCGGCACGTGATCCTCTACACCTCCAACGGCGAAGCCCGCCAGGAGTTCTCTATCGTCCTGACGGGCCAGGCGATCAGCGGCGAGCCGACGCCGAGCGACGAGTCCCGCGAGGTCCGCTGGGTACCTCGCGAGCAGGTCGGGTCCTTGCAGATGGACCGCTCTATGCGGATGCGGATTGAGCACTATCTAGCCGGCACCGCTCTGCCGTACATCGGCTAGCGCCGCCTCCACCGCACGCACCGCCGACAGGATGCATGGCGTCGAAGCGGTGATCGAGCGACTGACCAGGTGTTCCGGGCCGTAGCGGGAGTGGATCTCCGCCAGCCGGTCTGCGGCGGTGAGGTGGCTCCCGTCGGGGCCGGTGGTCATGTCGCAGTAGGTGAGGGCCTGGACCAGTTCCGGGCGTTCCTCGTCGAACTCCGTGGTGAGCTCGGTGAACAGGGAACGTTCGAGGGCCTCGTTGACCGCGCAGGAGTGGTGCGCCACCAGGCGGCAGAGCGTGTCGTCGGCCTGGTGGACGTCGCGCAGGTAGCGTGCCCCGTCGAGCGGGTGGAAGCCAGTGTCGACCAGGTTGGGGGCGTACCCGATGTCGTGCAGGTAGGCGGCGGCAGTCAGGGTGTCGGCCTCGTCGCCAAGAATGGGGGCGAGCGACACAGCGCTGGCGGCTACCCCTTGGGTGTGCGCCCAGCGCCGCGGAAGCGTCGTCTCCAGCAGCTCTTTGGCGAGGTCATGAGCCCATTCAGCTTGTCCCACACGGTCCACGATAGGCACACCTCACCCTGACCGATCCACCGCACGCGGCAGGACGTCCTAGGACGTCTCACCTGCGCACGAACCGACCGCGGCCATGCTCGGCCACGATCAGACCCTCCTGCTCCAGCACGGCCAACGCCTGCCGGACCGTACTCCGCGACACCTCATGAGCCCGCCGCAACACCGACTCACTCGGCACGGCACTGCCCGGCGCCAGCTCGCCACGCTCGATCTGCTCGCGCAGTTCCCGAGCGATCGCCTGATACAGGTACGGCTCGTCTCTGCTCTTGTCGCCGCCGAGAACCAGCCGACCTTTGGCGGGGATCGTCTGGATCAGCCCATCGGCCTCCAGTACCGCCATCGCCCGCCGTACCGTGTTACGCGCGACACCGAACTCAGCGCACAACGCCGCCTCCGACGGCAGCATCGAACCCACCGGATACATGCCTACCTCGATCCGTTCTCGAAGCCGGTCGACGATCTGCGTGTAGACCCGCCAACCAGTCAGCCACCTGGTCACTGTCGATGGACGTTTCAGAACCAGTACGCCTCGGCGAGCTTGCCCAAGTTGAAGCTGAGTTCCCCCTGCTCCCCGTGCCGCCAGCCGTCCTTGGTGACCTGCTGGATCCGCTCGACCGCAGCGGGCAGCCGCAGGCAAGAGATCCGCTCGTCCGGCTGGTCACCCCAGTAGAACCAGCGAAAGTGGAGGTGGACGTAGATTCGCCGGGTCCGGCCCGCGACGTCGAGCGCCTCAACGCCCGGATGCCCGTCGTCCTCGATCAGGAACGTCGCGGACACGCCTTTCTCCACCAGCTCATTGCGTAGCGCCGCCAGCAACGTCTCCTCGCACGCCCGCTGGCGCTCCTTGATACTGCTCATGACCGGGCTGTCCCTTCGTCGTCACGGTCTGTACGTCGAGGTTCGCCCGCAGCCTGGAACCTTTACACCGCAACTCGGGGACGTCTAGGGACGTCTCGTGTTAACTTCCCAGGCAGAACGCCCGGCCCCACGGGAGGTGCGCCCCATGAACGACAACCTGCGCCAAGCCCTGAACAACGCCCGCCTCCAACCTGTCGACGTGGCCACACACCTCGCCGTCGACCCCAAGACCGTCGCCCGCTGGCTCAAAGGCCGCACTCCACACCCACGCCACCGCTGGGCCGTCGCCGACCTCCTCCACCTCGACGAAGCCGACCTCTGGCCCCACCTCAGCGAGCAACGCCGCACGATCCCCGACGAGGTCCACGCGGTCTATCCACACCGCTGGGCCGTCCCACAGGCCACCTGGCGCTCGCTCTTCCAATCAGCGACACGAGAGATCGACATCCTCACCTACAGCGGCCTCTTCCTCGCCGAAGACACCGGCATCCTCCACCTGATCGCCAGCCAAGCCCGCGCAGGCGTCAGGACACGGATCCTCCTCGGAGACCCCGACGCGTCCCAAGTGGCCGCACGCGGCATCGACGAAGGTGTAGGGGCAGAGATCATGGCCGCCCGCACCAGGAACGCCCTTGGCCTGTACGGCCACCTCGCCAGCGTCGACAACGTTGAGATACGCACCCACCAAACTGTGCTCTACAACTCCATCTACCGCGCAGATGACGACGTACTGATCAACACCCACGCCTACGGCGCCCCCGCAGCCCAGGCCCCTGTCATTCACCTCCGAGCCAGCGAGCCAGCAGCAGCCGCGGCAACCTACCTCAACAGCCTCGAAAGCATCTGGGCAGGCGCCAAGCCCTACACAGGCTGATCCGCCGCCCAAGCAAGATCACTCTTGGCGGCTGAGCTCAGAAAGCTAAATATCTGTACGTCATCAAGGCAGCCCGCCTGCGGCGACCTGCCGCGCGTCGGGTGGTCGCTGGCCGCGCTGCGGCTCTCCGGCCGGTCGCGGCCAGCGCCGCCCACGCGCTCACAACTACCGAGACGAGACACCCGCAGACGAGCGAAGAAACCGCGCCAGCATCATTGCAAGGACTATTCGGGGATCTCCAACCCCCGAGGTGATCACCCGGTGGAAGTTGAGGCCCGTAGGATGCTCCCCTGTCGGGATCGCGCGTGCGATGTACCGCTTGAGGCGACTAGCTTCAGGTATACGCGAGGCCAGGCTTGCGCCTCCGTCCCCGGTTCGCTGCCGCTCCGCAGGGAGTTGACGTCGTACGACGTGATCAGGATGAAGCCAGAGCACGCCATCAAGGACCGTATGAACAAGCAGGACTTCAGCTCTTCGGCCTCTCCGTAATTCTGACTAACGGGCCCAGGTTGAACCCAAGTTTGACCAATCGCATCGCTATATCCGCTGGGCTTCGGCTCGTTTGTATAGAGGCGGCGATCAGATGCCAAGGCGGCACCGGCCGATCAGCGGTCAGCCACGGCGGGCTGCCGTCCAGGTCCATGCTGACGATGGTGAGGTCATCACGATCGGCGCCGGCGGGTAGGTTGGCGGGGTCAGTTGTGGAGAAGCCGAGCGCCTTCAGGCGAGCAGCCACATCCGTCGGGCTTTTCCCCGCGTGTATAGCGGCGGCGATCAGATGCCCAGGTGGCACCGGCCGACTAGAGGTCAGCCATGGCGGTCTGCCGTCCAGGTTTCTGCTGACGATGGTGAGATCGTTGTGATCGACCTTGTCGGGTAGGTTGGCGGGGTCAGTTGTGGAGAAGCCGAGCGCCTTCAGGCGAGCAGCCACATCCGTCGGGCTTTTCCCCGCCCTGCTAGCGGCGGCGATCAGATGCCCAGGTGGCACTGGCTGATCCGTGGTCAGCCGTGGCGGTCTGCCGTCCAGGTTTTTGCTGACGATGGTGAGGTCGTCACGATCGGCGCCGGCGGGTAGGTTGGCGGGGTCAGTTGTGGAGAAGCCGAGCGCCTTCAGGCGAGCAGCCACATCCGTCGGGCTTTTCCCCGCCCTGCTAGCGGCGGCGATCAGATGCCCAGGTGGCACCGGCCGATCAGCGGTCAGCCACGGCGGGCTGCCGTCCAGGTCCATGCTGACGATGGTGAAGTCGTCACGATCGGCGCCGGCGGGTAGGTTGGCGGGGTCAGTTGTGGAGAAGCCGAGCGCCTTCAGGCGAGCAGCCACATCCGCCGGGCTTTTCCCCGCCCTGCTAGCGGCGGCGATCAGATGCCCAGGTGGCACCGGCCGATCAGCGGTCAGCCACGGCGGGCTGCCGTCCAGGTTTCTGCTGACGATGGTGAGATCGTTGTGATCGACCTTGTCGGGTAGGTTGGCGGGGTCAGTTGTGGAGAAGCCGAGCGCCTTCAGGAGGGCGGCCACATCCGTCGGGCTTTTCCCCGCCCTGCTAGCGGCGGCGATCAGATGCCCAGGTGGCACTGGCTGATCCGTGGTCAGCCATGGCGGTCTGCCGTCCAGGTCTCTGCTGACGATGGTGACATCGTTGTGATCGACCTTGTCGGGTAGGTTGGCGGGGTCAGTTGTGGAGAAGCCGAGCGCTTCCAGGCGAGCAGCCACATCCGCCGGGCTTCTCCTCGTCCTCACAGCGGCGACGATCAAATGGGTAGACGGCACTATTTCTCCGTCACGCAGCCACTTGTCCTCGTTGTCGATGAGAAGGTGGTCGGAGGGGCGGGCCAAGGGGATCTCAGAGAGAGAAGCAACCGAAATGCCGTGGATAAGTCCGGCCCGACTCCAGGCTTGTGCCCGCCAGGTAGAGATGCATTCGGGCCATTCCTCCTCCCTGTGGTAGTTCTGGCGATAGGAGAGACGGCCGGAAGCCTCTTGGCTGTACATCAAGTTTTTATCTGGAAAACAACCGACGATAGCGATGTCGGCCTCCAGTCCACCTGTAATCCATGGCTGCCGGTGCGCAGCCGCAGCTTCTTCAAAGATGGCATCAGCTAGAACGGGGTCGTGGCCGACCATAGCAAATAACCAGTTAGCATTCAGTACGCTGGTTTCCTCCCGAATTAGCGTCGCGGTTGCTTGGCGAAGAAGGTGATCCACCTCCCCTCTGTCATAGGCGAGCATCTGCATGCGATCGACGGTGAGTCGCGGCATGCAGGGTCCAGTGAGGTTGACGACCGCACCAAAAAGAGGCTCCCCTGCCCAGAGTCCGTCGGCCAGAATGCCGCCAGAGGAGTCGCACCACCAGACCTCGGGGGTCGAAGTCGCGTCGACTTGCTTCACCTCACGTTGGGCATCTATAGCGAGAGGGTTGGGGGACCCGATGGGAGCAATATCGGACAGCTCGTTAGCTCGCCATATCTGCCTTCCGCGCTCATCCGTGGCGGTTACCTGGTACTCGGAAATCCATAGCATACGACGCAGCAGGTCGATGTATGAGGACTGTTTATTAGTATCGCGCAGATGAAGGCGGATCGTGGTGAACGAGTGCTCTCCTGGACCTAGATCACGGACTCGGAATAAGGCGCCGGGCCCTGCGATATGCGCTTCAAGGACGTTTAGCGGTCGGCCCTTCCGATCGAATCGACAGGTGGTCACCGTAATATCGTCGGCCAGCATGAAGTAGCTGAGGACGCCTATGCCGAATCGGCTATTCGGGTAAAGCGTTATGCCTGATTCCTTCCACTGTGCCTGCTCCTCAATAAACTCGGGGAGATCGGTGAAACGGACCCCGGCGTAGGAGAATACGTTCACGAGTTCCCGTAGCCCCATGCCGATACCATTGTCGGTGCAGTCCAGGTATGGTCTGCCGTGCTCGTCAATTCCCTGCGTAAAGAAGATCTCGCCGCTCCAAGGGGTGAGCCGTGTGCCCTTGGCCCGCAGATACTCTCCTCTCGCCTGTCGGTATCGGCAGGCATCGAGCGCATTCTGATACAATTCGCGGGTCGCTAGCGCCGGGTCACCGTATAGCTGGGCGCCCATCAGAAGTTCTTGGATGCGATCATCCGCGAGTCTAAATCGAAATCCCGACGAATCGTAGGCTCGACTCCCGTCGGCCAGATTTACAGGCTGTACTCGGTCCGCGGTTGCATGCGTGGGCATGTCGGTTAAGGGAGCTAGGGGTCCGCTGTCCCAGGCGGCGGTATCAATTTCAGTGAGCAGCGCGTCGATGTGCTCAGCATGCTCATGTAGGGCGAGGTCAACGGCAGGATGGGTGCAGCGAGCCTCCAAAATCCTGGTCCGGCCTTGGGCGACCCATTTCGTTTCTCTAATCGTCGTGTGCACGTCAGGAATGGTGACCGCGTAGCTGATCCCGAGGTGATCGACCACTGTCTCCGGCAGCCCAGTAGGATCAATTGTAAAAAGATAGGCGGCGGTGAGCAGGTAGCCAAGTAGCTGCTCGCGTATACCCTGCTCATTCTCCGTCCCGCCAGCGACCTGCCGGACCGAGTTCAGCGCGGACTCTCGATCTGAGCGGGTGAGGAACGCGGCGTCCATCCGGAGGACGCGCAACATCTCCAGCATCCGATTCGGAGCAAACACCTCTCTGACGAGCACGTCGACATCCCCAGTCGCCGTCACATCTGGTGAGACGAGCAGGTTGGAGATGTGGTCGGGCTGGTAGCAATCAGGCTGGCGTGCTAGCCAACGGTGAAATACCCACCATCCAATTGCGGAGCGGACGGAAATATCGCCAGCTTTGGCCGCGCGCTTGGCTCGACGAAGCAACCGACCGTAGCTAGCCGCGAACTGCCGGAACCGGTCGCTTTCGTCGGAACCATCACTATCCAAGTCGGCTGGCATTACATGGCATCGCCGCGCTGCATGCCGCGCCCAAAACGACTCGTATAGGAACGGGAAGGAAACCAGCAGCGCCGCCTCTGCCGGCGAGAGTTTCAGTTTCTCGGGGTTTAGTACCGTCTGCAGCAGCCAGCGAATCTTGGAGTTCATGCGAACGGCGAGCTTCTGATCTCGCCACGGATCACCCTTCAGCGTCCTGACATCACGTTCCCAACTCGCTGCCAACTGCTCGACTAGAGCGACGGTAGCTTCATGCAAGGCTTCGACGCCGGGGCCGTCGCTCACCTGCTTCCAGGCGACATGATCACGCGCCTGGGGCACCCAATCGTCTCGTCGGCTAGTGTCCTCGTCGCGCTGCCCCTTCCGGGGAAGAACGACGAAGGCATCGCTGTCTGTCTCGGTTAGGACCCTGATGAGTTGTCTTGGCACCTGAGAATCTGAGACGAGACTGTCGAGAGCATCCTGGAGGGCTGGCTTGATCTGTGCCAGCGTTCGAGGGCCGTCCTCGTTACCTATGATCTCGGCCAGTGCACGGGAGAACAGGCTGAACGTTGCCGCCCCGGCTGTGACATAACGTGCGCGTTCCCCGGAAGAGCAGGCGTAGACGTAGGCGAATCGCCGTGAACCGGTTCGCTCGACCTGGCGCTCAGACCAACTCGCGGCGTTTACGGCCCCCATCTCGCGGAGATCAATGCCCTCGCGGCAGGCGTCGACGAAAACGAGAACATCGCCCGCGCGGCTGGGCTCGACATAAGGGCCGAAGGCGATCGGCACACAGCGGGCGGGAAAGTTCCGCGAGCGTGTTAAAGCACCTGAAGGAACTAGATAATCCTTGCCCGAATAGTGTACACCATGCCCACTGAGATATATCAGCAGGGTCTGGCCTGGCAAGGCGTCAGCGATGAAGAGTTCAACTGCGGTGTCAATGCTGTCTCGGTCAGTCTGGTGGATATCGTGAACCTGTACATCGTATCCGACATCGCGTAGCACCGTTTCTAACGCAGCCATGTCGGTCTCGATGAAGGGAAGATTCTTAATTGCCTCGTCAGCGTAGAAGGGAACGCCGATCAGCAGGGCGCGAAACTGCCCCACCCTTCGGGAGTTGTCATCACCCGTGATCATCGGCCGAACGTCAACGTGATGGCGCCCTTACCGGCCGTCTGTGCGCTGGCGCCGATCAGAGTGATTCCACCACTCGCCGTAACCTCGAAGGTGATCTGCGCCTCCTTCAGGGGAAGACTGCCCCCAGCTGATGCGACCTCGTCGAACAGCTCTCGCAGATTGCCGATGGTGCGCCGCAGGTTCTCCTGCAAGACCGCCACAGGAATCAGTCGTACCGAGAGTGTTCCTTCACCCCGGTTAAATATCCCCATCTCCCTTTCATTCCTACTGTCACCTTCTTCGTCACTTACCAGGAAAGGAAGGCTATCAGTGGATATCTCTGCGGCGGCCTCGAACATGTTCCTGCTCCCATTACCCAGATGGAAGGCTGATCGTACAAGCCGGAACATGCAGAGTCCGAGAGTTGGACCGATAACGGCTACATCGCCCCAAAATTCGCGACCGAATCTACCATTATGTATGATCCTGATCTATCGATCCTTCAAGCTGGCCTCGGCTGGCGCTGTCGACCTTCGGGGTTGGCCACCTAAAGGTGGCCCCAAGCTGTACCCCGGATGCATGTAGTTTGGTCAGCTCAGGACGCGCGTATGAAAGGGCTTATGTTCGTTCTCCCAACCCGGGTGTCGGTTGGCGGACACCGTTACGATCGCGGACTTCGGTACCCGCGGTTGCGTGGCTGGGGCGATCGCCGCCAAGCCCCTCCCTTCGTCGGGTCTTGGCACTAGGTGGCCAGCTGAGGTGAAGGACATGCTGGCAGAAGCGTTCTCAGCTGGTCGATCTCGCTAACGCAAGTGCTAACAGCAGGTCTGTACGATCATGGACATGTGTGGGGGTGGGTCTGCCTGACTAGTGCGCGTGATCAGCATGTTAAGGAAGCCAGCGACGACCGTGGACAGGCTTGAACTGGCTACGGATCAGAAGGTTACGGGTTCGACTCCTGTCGGCCGCGCATCATGAAAGCCCTGGTCGTCTCAGCGACGACCAGGGCTTTTCTGCGTCTTCGATCATGTCTAGGTGTCCCACCGTGTCCCGCTTTGAGCGTGCGTCTTCGACTGGTTCTTCCCAATGTCTTCCCGCGCGGGGAAGGGGATGAGACCTTAGCGATCCGGAGCATGGCGATCGTCGTCGTGACCCTACTAGCTAGGCCATCGGGCGCATCGAAGGCGACCGTCAGGATCCTGTCGAGACGATAGACGGGCGCATGAGCGCGTGCGGGACTCACAGAGCGCCCTGACGTGGCGCACGCCTCAGCAGATGCCATCCGCCGGAAGCGTTTCGCCTGCTTAAAGACCCGCATCGTTAGATGGGCGAAGTCAAGCTGTCCGCCAACGCTGGGCATGTCCGGCAGATGTTTCTTGTGACTCAGTAGTTATTTCATGCACGTTTGAGTACGATTTATCCCCCGTGGCCTACTTGCCCAGCGCCCTACTGAGGGTAGGATTTGCATCCTCTTGTCGGTTCTGCCCCACGGCATGCTCGCGGAGCATTGCCCTGGAAGAGCCATCAGCCGCGCCATCCGTACATAGGTGAGGCTCACCATGCCTGCTAGTCGCGAACGCGCTGAGCACGACGTTTTGCGTGCGCCCTTGTGCATGTCGGGCGCCTTCTAGGTGCCCGCGGACGCCCCGCCACGCCGCGTCCTGACCGATCGTGGCACATCGGACATCTGCCGTGATCAAGCAGTAAGCTTCGCTGATATCCACAGGGTGGACTCTAGATTACTGCGGCGTAACCAAATCATGAGGGTGCGTCGCATTCGTGCACTGAGGGAAAGGTGACGTTTCACGCAATTGACGCTCGGTCCGGTCAGTTGCACGTGCATTGAAATACTACAGCGGCGGGGTGGCCCCCCGAGAGTCGCGGAGACCTGGTCCGCGAGGGCTGCCCGGAACTCTAGGTTCCGACCACAACGTCTTTCCCCATTGCGAAGCGTGCGCGAGGGGGCACAAGACGCCTTTTCCCCCGGACAAATAAAGAGAGGTACACGCAACCATGACAACCCCTGCTGACAACGACGTCGGCACCGACCCGCCCGCTGGCTCTCCGGCGGAGCCAGAGCCCGAGCCGAGACCCGCGCAGCCGGGACCCGCCAACCCTTTGCGGGGACACTTGCGGAAGGCACTGACCCGGCGCTGGGTGCGCATTGTGGCCGCCGTAGGCGGTGTGGGCACCATCCTGGGAACAGTCCTGATCGTGGTACAGCTCATCGACAGGTTCAACCAACCAGATGCTCAGCCACTCGTAGCCGTAGAGGAGTCGCAGAAGGCGCCGCCATGTTACCCGATCAAGATCCCCGTGAGACCCCCCGAGGGCACCACGTGGGTGCTGGCGGTCAACAGCACGTCGCCGCGTGACCGGCAAATTGACTTCTACCGCGTGCCGCTGGGCACCTCGCGCGCGATCCTTTTGTCGCTGGACGCCACAGACCCGCACGCGGGCAACTCGATCTACAGCATCGAACTGTTCGTTCTGCCGACCGAGGTGGTCGATCACATCAGAGATGCAATGGGCATCACGGGTGACCGACCGTGGAAGGCAACCGTGATGCCCTTGCACGACGAAGCACCTCACTCCATCAAAGTCCAGCGGGATGTCGGCCAGGACACCTGCTGAACAGCCTGGGCGACCTGGGGCGGATTGAATCCGCCCCAGGTCGCGGGGCTTCACGTGACCTTAACGTATTTTTGTGCCCAAATTGTGGGTGAGCAGGGACGTTCGTTATCTCTTCGCGACGCTGACCGCATATCCCGTACGACTATGCCCTTGCACTACCGAGAGCAATCGTATGAACACGAGAAGTAGATCGCTGGGTTTCGATGATTTATCCCGAATTCACCGGTTCCGGCCACTTACTTGACGCTCGTACATCTCGTTTGCGGCTACCAGCGTTTCACCTGGTCTGCGTGCGGAGCACGGGCTCTCCGGGTGATCCTCCTTAATGCCTTGTCGGGGAAAGGCCGCCGGACCTCGGCGACACGGCGCATAGCGATCTAGTCATGGCCCACGAGGCACTTCTCGTAGGCCCGATGCAGGACCTCCACGCTGTTGCCTGCCCACTCGGCGACCTGCTTCGGCGAAACGCCGGCGTTGAGCCACGAGGAGAGGCAGGCGTGCCACAGGTCGTACAACGGGCGTTTGGCCAGGGATGATGCGTACTCGTCAGGGGTCAGGGCATCCTTTCGCGCCTTGTCCCAGCTTCGTTTGATCGTGCACGTGGCCAGGACGCCACCGCAGGAGCCGTGGAACACGCGCCATCCAGGGCCGGTGCCGTTCTCCTTCAAGTGCTTACGGAGAATGGCCACAAGCTCAGGCGGACACAGGAACAGGGCGATTCCTTCCTTCGGCGCTGCCAGGCCTCGTCGATGAGGCCGGCCGACGGTCAGCTCGCCTCTCCAGCCACCTCGGGTTCAGGCTTGACCGGTGGGTGGAGGGTCGTGCGTCTGGATGTCTGCCAGGTCAGCCCCGCTGAGAGGAAAGCTGCGGCGTTGCGGTTGTCGCTGGCGTACGTCGCGAGGATCAGTAGTACGGCGGTGCCTACCGGTACGCCCGCGAGAAGCAAGTCAGGGTAGGCGTCGAGGTCCAAGCCCCAGAAGAAACCGATGGCGGCGCACGCGACGGCGGAAGACACCACCTGCCGGATGATCATGAAGGTCAGTGTTAGCAGGTTCCTCCTTTTGGCGTCGCGGATCACCGCCTTCAACTGCTGCTCATAGGTCTTTTCTACGGTCACAGCGGCGGATTCTGCCGCAAGCGGAGAAGGCGGCACCAGATGGTGTCGCTAACTGATCCGCAACTGGTGCGTCGACGGAAAGTGCCGGCGTCCTCTGGGGCGGTCCTGCTGGATGTGGGGCCGCCTTCGCGTTTCCCGATATAAGGAGCATCCTCGAAATGTGCCTCTTCAAGAGCGCTGCCCTGGCTTTGGTCGGCGTTCCGGGGTCGGCCGCGTCCGCTGTCCCACCCGACGGCAAGACGACCTTCGGATCGTCCGCGTCGGCACCGATGCCGTGGGCTATCGTTGAGCGGCTTTGCCAGGGTCGGTGATGCAGAGCTCCTCCAAGTGCTACCAGCCATCCATCTGGTCAGCCACAGTCGTAAGCCCCGCTCAGCCTCCTGATCGTCGGGCTCCCCAGAAGGCTGGGGGAAGGTGTTGCCGTCCGGAAGGAGGCAGGGAGATGTCGCCGGCATCCGATTAGATGGGGCCCATGACTGCTCGCGATGTGGCCCGTCTGCTGCCCGACATCCCGAAGCTCCGTGATCTGTGCCGGTCCATGGCAATGCTGGAGGCCATACTGAGCCCGGAATGGTCCAGCCGCTACCACTCCTACGACGCGGGCTGGGCCCCTGGGGAGGAGATGGCCTCGATGCGCAACGGGTCGGGAGACGAATACAACATTGTCTTCTCCGCGACGGGTGCGTACATCCGGGGCTTCGGCCACGAGGCGGTGATGAGCCCCTACGGCAACGACGGGCCGTGGCCGGGGGTGCTCGACTCCATCCCTGAGTTGTTCCGCCAGTGTGTGCAGGAGCCGGCGTTCTGTGACGAGGACGGCATGCCGGTCGTGACCGCTTGCCTGTGGCGTGAGGCCGGTGATGACTGCTGGCGGGTGGGTGAGATCGACTACCCGGGCGACGTGAGCGATCCCGATGGGGCGACGTATCTGTTCGCACGGCTCGTCGATCCGTCTCCGGAAGCGTTCCAGCGATTCGCGGAGGACTACTACGAGACACCCATGGATCTCGATGCGGTGCGACATGTCTACGCCCTCCGTCCGCTGACGCAGGCGGTGGTCACCGCGCTGAACGCTGGCCTTTCCGTGGAGGACCTCGCCGACGACCTTGCGGCAGCCCGGTACCCGTCCGTCGCCGGTTGAGAAGCTGGAAGGCCAGCGCGACTCTTCTCCAGCGCGAGCTGGGTGGCAGCAGCTCCGAGGCGCGTTGGCAGAGTGCTGTGCAGCAGCGCGTACTGCAACACCGCCTCACGCGATCTCAGGATGACACTCCGTAGCGGGTGGCGATCGCGGTGGCGCGGTTGCGCAGCGAGTCGCGTAACCACTGCGGGGCCAGGGCTTCCGCGTTCGTGCTGAGCTGCCACAGCGCCCATTCGGCGTGTCTCGGATCTTGGAAGGTCACCTCCAGCCGCAGCCGGCCGTCTGAGTCGGCTGCTTCGGCGAGGACGGCCAGCGCGGTGCCCACCAGGTCCTCCCGCCGCGCCGGGTGCACCCGCACCAGCACGGTGACCTGGTCGCCGCCGGTCCGAAACTGCGTGCTGCGTTCCTGCCAGGCCCGGTCCAGATCGACCCGGTCCAGTCGCTGTGCGGGTTCGGCGAGTTCCGTGGCGGCCAAGATCCGGGACAGCCGGTAGGTGCGGTCCGCGCCAGACCTCGTGGCCAGCAAGTAGCCCCGGTCGCGTACGGTGACCAGGCCGATCGGGTCCACCGTGCGCCATTTCGGGGGCTGGTCCACAGCCGCGTAGTGGATGCGCAACTTGTGTCCGGCGAAGACCGCGCGCAGGACCTCGGCCGCTACGGCGTCAGGCACCTCGTCAGCGACCAGCCGGCGCGAGAGGAGGTCGGTCTCCGGGTCGATGAGCAATCGCTCGGCGGCGCCGGCCGCGGTGTCCCGATAGCTCTCGGGTAGCGCGTCGACCACCTTGAGCATCGCCGAAGCGAGCGCCGAGCCGAGGCCGAATGCCTGCGCGCCGCGCCGCGATCCGGCGACCAGCAGGGCGAGGGCCTCGTCGTGGTTCAGTCCGGTGAGCTCGGTCCGGAAACCGGGCAACAACGCGAAACCGCCGTGCCGGCCGCGTTCGGCGTAGACCGGGACGCCGGCTGCGGACAGCGCCTCGACGTCGCGCAGCACGGTGCGGGTGGATACCTCCAGCTCGCGGGCCAGCGCGGTGGCGGACAGCCGGCCGTGCTGGCGCAGCAGCAGCACCAGCGAGACCAACCGGTCGGCGCGCATACGAAAACCCTATCGAGATACACGACACAGGATGTCGTGATTTGTTGGGAGGCTGAGCAACATCACGCAAGTGACGGTGGCTACTGAGCCGAGTCGATGAACGTACGTGATGTCGACCAATCGAATGGAGCTGTTGTGGCAATGGAGCGAACGGCGGTCAACCCGTGGGCGTGGTCGGTGGGGATGGGGTACAACCAGGGTGAGGTCGTCTCCGGGCACAACCGGACCCTGTACTGCGCCGGGCAGACCGCGATGAGCGGCGACGGCAAGCCCCAGCATGCCGGTGACATGGCGGCGCAGGTGGCGCTGAGCCTCGACAACCTGGAGGCCGTGCTCGGCGAGGCCGGCATGTCCCTGGCGAACCTCGTCCGGCTCAAGGTCTACACCACCGACGTCGATCGGCTCTTCGAGCACTACGGCGTGCTGGCGTCGCGGTTGGGCGCCGCCGGGGTGGCACCGCCTACCACGATGCTCGGGGTGACACGGCTGGCGATCCCCGACCTGATGGTCGAGCTTGAGGGGACCGCCGTCGCGTGATGTGCCCTCGCTGCCTCCGGCAGGGCTGCTGGAGGCGGCACGCGTGGGAGGCAGGTGGGTGATTTGGTGCTCTCGATGTTGAGAATGGCTCTCTTGAGAAGAAGGCTCCACCCCGGCGAGAGGTCGGCATCAGCTGCCGTGCGGGTGTTTCGAGAGCCAGTCGGTGTGAGCGGCCTTCAGGGCGTCGCGTTCTTGAAGGCCGGCCAGGATGACATCGGCGCCGCCGTCGTAGGGGCTAGCCGTCGTAGGGGCTATACGTGCGTCGCAAGTCGGTGTCTGTGATGATCACGCCGCTGCATTCGTCATCGGCGACGGCACGCAGCAGAGTTCGGCAGGCTGTGAAAGCGTACCCAGTGGTCCGGATCAAAGCTCAGCTCATAGCTGAGCGGTGGGCAGTGTGGCCACCGCGACCACCACAATGCCGACAGCTCGGGTAAATGAGGGTTCGGAAGTTCGCGCGTAGGCATGCGCCCAGGGTAGGTCCGGGCGAGCGTCATATGATCTTGCTGACGTCACTGCTGACAGCAGCCGCGCGGTTCATGCGTCGAGCTGCGGCGCCGGCATCGTGATCGCGGCCGCGGGGATCGCCTGGCCCGCCGTGATGCTGCCGGCCCGGCTCGCACTGCGGCTTCCGGCCGTGGAGGCGATCGCGCGGCCCGAGTGACGTACGTCCGCTGTCGCGGGGATCGCGCTCTTGATGGGCTCCCACGCCGTCCGTACGGGCAAGCCCGTCGCGTGGCCCCTTCTTCCCCCGTGTCGGGACTCTGACCTGGTTCTTTCGGGCCTGGTCGAATGATCTGGACGTGTTCTGCGCCGCTCGTGAGGATGTGGGAAATTCCATCACTGAATGAGGGAGGCTTATGCGAATCGCGAGAACGTGGCGGCTCCGTGCCTGCATGGTCGTGGTCCTGGCGGCCGGCCTGACGAGCATGGTGGGGCCGTCCGCCAACGCCTCGCCTGCGGACTGTGACGCCAAAGACGCCGGTTTCCCGCAATGGCATAAGGACACCGGCGTTGCGGTCGAACTTGCGGGACGGCGCGTCTCGGTGCAGAACGAGGGCTATCACGATGTATACAGTCATGCCGAGATCACCTCGGGTCGTCAGGACGGCGATCTGGTCTGGATAGACCGCAGCATCAACACGCTGCCGCTCTTTTCCAGCAAGTACGCCCGAAGCGTGATCAACTATCCTTCCGACGCCGAGGTCAGGGACACCGGTGGCGGCTGGAAGCAGTGCGGCCCGTTCAACACGAGCAGCGGCGAAACCGACCATGTCCGCTCCTGGTTCTACGCGGTGCGTGCGTGCATGCGGCCCAAGGACCACGACAGCAAGTGCTCCGGCTGGTGGATGGACATGTCCGACGAGGACAAGGAGAAGACGCATCCGAATCCGACGCAGCCGCCAACTTCCGTCCCCGTCCCGTCGCCCACCCCTACGAACACCTCGGCCCCGCCGCCTCCACCGCTCCCGCCACCGTCCAAGCGCGGTGACCTGAACGGCGACGGCAAGGTGGACCTGCTCGCGATCTATGACGGCGGCAACGCCATGTACTGGTACCCCGGCAAGGGCGACGGCGGTTTCTGGTCGGCGCGGTCCCTCGATCAGGCCGGATTCAAGCTGATGGCCACCGGCGACCTGAACGGCGACGGCAAGGTTGACCTGCTGGCCGTCTACCAGGGCACCAGCGGGCTCTACTGGTATCCCGGCAAGGGCGACGGAACCTTCTGGTCCGCTCGCTACCTGAGCCAGGCCGGTTTCGAGCACATGGAGCTGGCCGACCTCAACGGTGACAAGATCCTGGACATGCTGGCCGTCTATGAAGGCAGCCGCGGCCTGTACTGGTACCCGGGCAGGGGAGACGGCTCGTTCTGGTCGGCCCGTTACCTGAGCCAGGCCGGGTTCAAGAACATGTCGCTCGGCGACCTGAACGGCGACGGCAAGACCGACCTCCTCGCCATCTACGACGGCACCGGTGGAATGTACTGGTACCCAGGAAAGGGAGACGGCAGTTTCTGGGCCGCGCGTTACATCGACCAGGCCGGCTTCCGCCACATGGAGCTCGGCGACCTGAACGGCGACGGCAAGACCGACCTCCTCGCCATCTACGACGGCACCGGTGGGATGCACTGGTACCCAGGAAAGGGAGACGGCAGTTTCTGGGCCGCGCGTTATATCGACCAGGCCGGCTTCAGACTCATGTCTCTCTGAGCTGGATCCACGGCCGAGGATCTGACGAGTGGTGGGAGGTGTCCATTGATCTGGAGCCGGTCCGTATGGGCACCTCTCACGTGCGATCGGGGCCAGGCAGGCCCTGTCCGTCAGTGGTGGTGGCCGTTCCGGCCGAGAGTCTCCACGGGGGTGGCGCCGGGGCGGGTCCACTGGGGCACGGGGCGGCTGGTCGGGCCCCAGTCGGCGTTCCCGTCCGCGTCCGAGCGCCAGGACCAGCACGGCCGGTGCCCCTCGGGCCAGCCCTCGGGCTTGTCCTCCCACACCTCGCGGCGGCCGTAAGGCGTCATGTCGAGCAGGCTCAAGGACAGGTTGACCGGCTCGTTGCCACGGCCCGTCGTGGAGTAGGTGAGGAAGACGCGGTCGCCGTCGCGCAGGAAGCAGGCGAGGTAGCCCATGTCTCCGCCGACCGGCGCCTCCACGTCGCGCACCGAGTACCAGGGCTGGGTGTAGCCCATGAACTCGACGTAGGCGGCCACCTCGTCCCACCGGCCCGTGGTCAGGATGGCGAACGAGACGCCGGCGGCGTTGAGGTAGACGGCGTCCTTCAGGTGCCAGGCCGCGGTGGTGCAGCCTTCGCACTGCCCCTGGTGCGGCGCGCCGTCGTGCCACATGTGCTGATAGACCACGAGCTCGTCGCGGCCCTGGAACAGGTCCAGGAACGGGACCGGGCCATCAGGTCCGACGACCTCGACCGTTCCGTCAAGCTCCACCATCGGCAGCCGGCGGCGGGCCGCGGCGATGGCGTCGCCCTCGCGGGTGTGGGCCTTCTCGCAGACCAGAAGCTTGTCACGGGCGGCCTGCCAGGTGGCCTGGTCGACGATGGGCGGGCGGTCGGGCAGCGCGGTGGTCATGGTGTCCTCCATGGGGTGTCGTGCCAGGCAGCGTCGTACGTTCTACGACGGTCTGTTCTCTAGTGACCGTCGTACGTTCTACGACGGTCACTGGAACAGACCCGCGACCCGCCCGAAACTCATCGCCGCACGGCGACGCCACCACCGGCTGGCGGCATTGCCTGAGGGCTGTTCGTCTAGTGATCCGAAGATTACGATCTTCGAGACCTGTGCTGCCGATGATCGCCACGTACGGCGGTCGGATCGACGAGGTTGGCGAACATGCTGCGTTCATCCATTGCTGCCTTGGCCGTCGCGAGGGTCGCCGCCCTCGTGCCGATGTTCGGCACTGCTGCCGGGGCGGAAACCGGCGCCCGGGAACTGACCGCCATTCCGGCGCCCGGATACTATCGGATTCGCAACTTCGGCAGTAACAAATATCCGGCCATCGGCGCGAGCAGCACCGAGAACGGCGCCCATGCCATTCAATGGGAATACACCGGCAGCGCCGGGCAGCGCTGGGTCTGATCCCGGCTGTCGCCGGTGGGTTGAGGCTTCCATGCCGATGGCGGCCGGCGCCTTTCAGGCTGACCGGCCGCCATCGGTTTGTCAGACTGCCGTCATGGCTGAATCGGCAGGCAAATGGACGTGACCGTGACGGTCGTCACCGGGCTGAGCGAGTTCCCCTCGTAATAGAACCTTCCACGCCAGGCGCCGCCGTCCTCGGTGGGCTCCCAGCGGAAGTTGTTCACGTACCTGTTGTCTGCGTTCCAGGCGCCCCCGATGACCGCTGTGTCGGGCGGGCAGTAGCCACCGACGACATCGGCATAGTCGTTGACGTAGTCCAGCGTTACCGGAGAACCGATCAGGTAGAGCGGTGGCAGCACCCTCCCCGGCTCGCCTTGCGGGCCGGGTTCGCCGGTGGGACCGGGCTCACCCGGATCACCTGTGTCGCCCCTCTCGCCCTGCTCACCCTGCGGACCCTGCTCACCAGGGTCGCCGCGCTCGCCTTGATCGCCTTGCGGACCGGGCTCCCCAGGATCGCCCGTGTCGCCCCGCTCACCCGGGTCGCCCTGCGGGCCCTGCTCACCAGGATCACCTGGGTCGCCGCGCTCGCCTTGGTCGCCCTGCGGGCCCTGGTCACCCGGGTAACCCGGCTCACCAGGTTCGCCGCGCTCACCCGGGTCACCCTGCGGACCGGGCTCACCCGGATCGCCCGTGTCGCCCCGCTCACCCGGGTCACCCTGCGGGCCCTGCTCACCCGGATCACCTGGGTCGCCGCGCTCGCCCGGGTCGCCCTGCGGGCCCTGCTCACCCGGGTAACCCGGCTCACCAGGCTCGCCGCGCTCACCCGGGTCACCCTGCGGACCCGGCTCCCCAGGATCGCCCGTGTCGCCCCGCTCACCCTGATCGCCCTGCGGACCGGGCTCACCAGGATCACCCGTGTCGCCCCGCTCACCCTGCGGACCCTGCTCACCCGGGTAACCCGGCTCACCAGGTTCGCCGCGCTCGCCCCGCAGACCGGGTGCACCGGGCTCGCCCTGCAGGCCGGGCACACCCGGCAAACCCGCAGAACCCTGCTCGCCCCGCTCACCCTGCAGACCCGGCACACCCGGGAAACCCTGCTCACCCTGCAGGCCGGGCTTACCTTGCAGACCCGGCTTACCCTGCAGACCCGGGAAACCCTGCTCACCCTGCAGACCCGGCTTACCTTGCAGACCCGGCCTACCCGGCTTACCCGGCTTACCCGGGTCGCCCGTAGCACCCGGCTCACCCGTCTCGCCCCGCTCGCCCTGCGGTCCCGGCACGCCAGGCTCGCCTTGAGGTCCCGCCGGCCCCTGCGGGCCCGGTCGGACATGGCAGAATATCTTGCTGATCTTTTTCCCGTGTTTTATCGTGTGATACTTCTGGCAGGCGCCATGGTGTGCGTCCGCGAAGGCCGGCGTCGTCGACACGAGGGCCGACATCGTGATGATGGTCACGGATACAGGAAGCACAACGGTGACCACGAACCGCGTGGACCTGGATATTATCGAGGAGTTCATACGCCCATGTCTTGATTGTCGATGATGGATTGTCGGCGGAATAGAACAACTCCTCACCTGCCCCGCCTACAATATCCTCGACCTCAAGGCGTCGTCAGCGTTCGATAATGTTCGGCAATTGGGTGTCCTTATTGCCGAACAAATCCATCGACTTTCCACACTAAGACATTCATGACGAACGTGCGCTTTGACGTTGTTGTCGGTTTCCCGGAGCGACACGTTGACGCTGGTGGACGTCCGCTTTCAGCTACTTGTCCTGCTGCCGCCGCACCAGCTCGGTGATCCAGATGGGCGCGAACGGAGACGTGCAACCCGGAGGGGTCGGGTAGTCCTTGAGCACCTCCAGGCGCTCACCGATGTCCATCGCACGGGCGCGGTGCTCGGCGTGCGCGATCCCGATCTGAGCCAGGCAGTGGTTCATCGCCCACTGCAGGCGATCATGGGCGTCCTTCATCTCCGCCTCGATGACGTCGAGCAGTCCCGCGAGGTCGAGACCCTCGGACTTCTTCGCCACACGCTCGGTGGTCAGCGCCCAGCCGGCACTCGCGACCACGGGGTCCGGATCCGCGAACCAGACGAGGCGCAGCTCCTCGGCGTGCGGGTTCTTCTTCACCACGTAGTTCACGAGCCAGTCGTGCACCTTGGGGGTGCGCGCCTCGCGCAACATGACGTCCAAGTCGGCACGCTCGAACGCCTTCGGGCGGCAGATCAGGATCGCCAGCAGTCTCGCCGCGGTGTCACCCGTCTCCCAGAGCCGGCCGGCGAGCTCCTGCTGCGTCTTCAGCCGCTTCGCGAGCGCGCGCAGCTTGCCGAGGTTCACACCATGATCGTCACCGTGTTTCTCGTTCACCTCGCGCATCTTCGGGTCTTCGAGTCCGGCCAGCTCGGCCATCACCTCGGCCACCATCGTCTCGGTCTGCGTAGTCTCGGCCACTTCGGCCTCCTGTTCATCACGCGCGAAATTCAGCCTACGACGGAAGCCGGCCTCCTGTCGGCGATGTCCACCTTGGCGCCCTCCAAAAGGACTGGGCCGGCAGACGCATGCCTCGCATGCCGTTCTCGATCAGCGGCCGAGTATCCTGCGGCCAGACGGGAATGACCGATGAACGTCATGGACCATCGTCCGCACTTTTGATCACCAGGCATATGTTCGCCGGTTCATAGCTCTTTCATTCGTTTTCCACGTCGCTCTTGGAACAGGCCGGATCGCTGCCCCGAACGCATGGCGTGCGACGGTGGATGCGGATCCCCACCCCCGTCAAGCGCTTGGTCGGCTTGCGAGAAGAGAAAGGGGCCGGTGGATACCCGCGCGGTCACGCTCCTCACCTGTGATTCGTCCGTAAGCTGATGATGTGTCCACCACACTGGTCCTGCTCGACGGCGTCCGCTGGCGGGGTGCGCGCGTGGTCGGCGACCGCGCGCACACCCTGCTGGCCGTGCTCGCCCTGCACGGGCGCGCAGGGGTCAGTGACGAGCGCCTGGTCGAGGAGTTGTGGCCGGACGAGGAGCCGGCCAACCCGACGAAGGCGCTGCAGGTGGTCGTCTCGCGGACCAGGGCGGCGACTGGCGCCGACGTCGTGGTGCGGATCCCCCGGGGTTACCGGCTCGGACTGCCGGCGGACCAGGTGGACGCGCTGCTGCTCGGCACGCTGGTGGAGCAGGCACGGACCGCACTGGACGAGGACGACATGGCGCTCGCGCGCCGCCGCGCCGAAGAGGCCATGGCCCTCGTGGCCGGCGACCTGGACGGCGCCACGGGCGCGCTCGCCGAGCTGAGGAACGTCGCGGCGACGTGGGTGGCCGAGGCACGGCGGGTGACGGCGATCGCGCGGGCCCGGAGCGGCGCTCACGAGGGCGCGCTGCCGCTGCTGGAGGAGGCCGCGGCCGATCGGCCGCACGACGAGGAGCTGCTCGCCTGCCTGCTGCGCAGCGAGGCCGCCGTACGAGGCGCCGCCGCCGCCCTGGAGCGCTACGAGCGCTATCGCGCGGGCCTGGTCGCGCGGCTCGGCACCGAACCGGGGCCCGAGCTCGCCCGCGTCCACGCCGAACTCCTCGCCGCGGATCGGCCGGTGCGGATGGGCATCCTGTTCGACGGTTCCTCGCTGCTCGGCCGCGACGGCGACATCCGTGCGGTGCACGCCCTGTTGCAGACCAACCGGGTCGTCTCCATCATCGGCCCCGGCGGACTGGGCAAGACGCGGCTGGCTCATGTCGTCGGCAGGAACGCCACGCAGCCCATCGCTCACTTCGTCGAGCTCGTCAGCGTCTCCTCACCCGACGGCGTGGTGGGTGAGGTGGGGTCGGCGCTCGGGGTCCGCGACTCGGTCAGCGGGCGTCGTGCCCTCACCGCCGAGCAGCGCTCCGACGTACGCGCCCGGATCGCCCAGCATCTCGACCAGGCTCCGGCGCTGCTGATCCTGGACAACTGCGAGCACGTGATCGAGGCCGTCGCCGACCTGGTGGCGTTCCTGACCGTGACGACCCGCGACCTGCGGGTGCTCATCACCTCGCGCGCCCCCCTGTCGATCCCCGCCGAACGCGTCTACCTGCTCGGCGAGCTGCCCGCGGGCGACGCGGTGGAGTTGTTCCGCCAGCGCGCCACGGCCGCCCGCTCAGGTGTGCGGTTCGAGGAGAAAATGGTCGGGGAGGTCGTCGCCCGCCTCGACGGGCTGCCGCTCGCGATCGAGCTGGCCGCGGCCAAGGTGCGGGTGATGTCGGTGCCGGAGATCGGGCGGCGCCTGGCGGACCGGTTCGCCCTGCTGCGTGGCGGCAACCGGACGGCCCCCGATCGGCACCAGACGCTGCTCGCGGTCATCGACTGGTCGTGGAATCTGCTGGACGAGCCGGAACGGCGGGCGTTGCGCTGGTTGTCGCTGTTCGGCGACGGTTTCACGCTGGCCGCGGCTGAGCACGTACTCGGCCCGGACGCCCTGCACGCCGTGCACGCGCTGACCGAGCAGTCGATGCTGAGCGTCCGCGAGACGGCGTACGGCCTCCGCTACCGGATGCTGGAGACCGTCCGGGAGTTCGGGCGGCTGCGGCTGAAGGAGGCCGGCGAGGAGGAGCCCGCTCGGGCGGCGCAGCGGGCCTGGGCGACGGCGTACGCCCTCGAACACTCCTCCGCGCTGTTCAGCCCGGCGCAGTTCGCGGCGGCCGACGCGTTGCGGGCCGAGGAGAGCAACCTCTCCGATCTGCTCCGGCAGGCGTTCGGCGAGTCAGACGCCGTCACAGTGATTCAGCTGGTGACCGGCGTCGGCGCGCTGTGGTCGATCCGCGGCGACCACTTCAGGATCCTCGTTCACCTGGACGCGATCACCCAGGTGATCACCGGCTGGCTGCCGCCGCCGGACCTCGTCGAGGTGACCAGGGCCGCCATGCTGATCACGCTCATGAACGCCGTGATCCTCACCGACCACCGCGGTGATCCGCTGCGCGACCTCCTCCGTGCGCTGCCCACCAGCGACGAGACGGATCCCCGCCTGGCGGCGATGACCACGGTGGTGTTCGCGTGTTACACGGCCGACGACGCCGACGTGCACCGCCGGCTGACGGAGTTGCGCCGGAGCGCCGACCGGGACATGGTCCGGGCGGCGACGCAGGCGAACGTCCACGTCCTGGAGAACGCGGGTGACGTGGCGGGGGCGATCGAGGCCGCCGAGCAGACCCTGACGATGCTCCACAGGGACGAGGGGCCGTGGTTCGCCGCGATCATGCACGCCACGCTGGCCCACCTGGTCATGCAGCTCGGCGACCGCCGGCGGGCGGTCGGGCACGCGCGAATCGCCATCCCGGTGCTGAGCCGGCTCGGCGCCACCGACGACGAGACCCAGCTCCGTGCGGTGCTGCTGGTCGCCGCGCTCGCCGACGGCGACCTCGACACCGCGGAGGCCGAGCTCGCCGTGATCACCCGGATCAACGACAACGAGGCGGTGCTCGGCGGGACGGCGCTCGTCCTGGGGTGCACGGCCGAGTTCGCCCTCGCCCGCGGCGATACGGCCGCCGCGCTCGCGCATTACCGCCTGGCCGTCCAGCGGGCGCGCGACCTGCGGCTGCCCGGGATGCCGCCCGAGGAGACCACGATGTGGACGATCAGCGCGGAGTCGATCGCCCTGACGGCGTACGCGTACCACGCCCCGCAGGAAGACGTCCGGTACGGCGAGGAGCTGTTCTCCACCGTCATCGGCTACGACCTGCTGACCGTGAAGAACCCGGTCCTCGACTACCCGGTGTGCGGCATGATGCTCTTCGCGCTCGGCGCCTGGGGGCTGCTGCGGGGAGCCCTGGCCCCCCGCGACGCGATCGAGCTGCTGGTGCTGGCCGAGCGGTTCTCGTACAACAACAGCCTGCCGAGCATGGCCTTCGAGCGGATCGAACCGCACGCGGAGCGGGCCGCGCCCGGGATGATCGCCGCCGTGCGGGCCGGGTACGGCAGCCGGCGCGGCTCCGACCTGCTCGACGAGGCGCGAAGTCGCGTCGAACAGGTCCGCGGCCGTCACGGGCGGCGGTCACATGTGCCGTTTGTAGCTGCTCACCGACAGCGGCGCGAAGATCGCGATGACGATCACGCACGCCAGGAGCGTCCAGGCCACCTCTCCGCTGACGGTGGCGTTGTTGGCGAGGTCGCGGGCGGCCGTGACCAGGTGTGAGACCGGGTTGATCCGGACGAACGCCGCCAGCCAGCTCGGCAGGGTCTCGATGGGGACGAACGCGTTCGACAGGAACGTCAGCGGGAACATGATCATCATGGAGATGCCCTGCACGGCCTGGGCGCTCCGGGCGATCGTGCCGACCCAGGTGAAGACCCACGCCAGCGACCAGCCCGTGATGATCGACAGCAGGATCGCGGCGAGCACGCCACCCGCGCCGCCGCCAGGGCGGTAGCCCATCACCAGGCCCATGCCGAAGGTCAGCGTGGCCGCGATCGTGTAGCGCAGCAGGTCGGCCACCATCGGACCGGCGAGCGGCGCGATCCGGGCGATCGGCATCGACTTGAACCGGTCGAAGACGCCCTTCTCCATGTCCTCGCGAAGTTGGGTGCCCGTGGCCATGCACGTCGTCAGCACGGTCTGGGCGAGGATGCCGGGAATCATCAGGGGCAGGTAGCTCTGCACGTCGCCGGCGATGGCGCCGCCGAAGATGAAGGCGAACATCGCGGTGAACAGGATGGGCTGCAGCGCCACGTCGAAGAACTGCTCCGGATTGCGTCGCATCTTCTTGAGCGCCCGCCACGCCATCGTCAGGGTCTGACTGAACGTCTCGCCCGGGGAGACGCGCCGGCGCGCGGCCGCCACGCGCTCGGCGGCGCGGACCGCCTCGCGGGCGGGTGCGATCGTGGTGCTCATCGGTTCTCCTCCGTGCCGGTCTCGTCGTCCCCATCCGTCCCGTGGCCGGTGAGGACGAGGAAGACCTCGTCCAGGCTGGGCTTGTCCACGCTCACCGAGGAGATCGACACCCCGGCGGTACGCAGCGCGATCAGTACGTCGGCGGCCAGGTCGGCCTGGTCGAGCGCGACGTTGAACCGGCCCGGCTCCCGGCTGAGTACCGGGTCGGAGCCGAGCACGCGCCGCACGACCTCCACTGCGACGGGCACCTCGGCCGGGTCGGCGAGCAGCAACTGCAGGGCGGAGTTGCCGACCGCGGTCTTCAACTCGTCGGGGGTGCCCTCGGCGACTTTGCGGCCGTGGTCGATGACGGCGATGCGATCGGCGAGCTGGTCGGCCTCGTCCAGATACTGCGTGGTCAGCAGCACCGTGCAGCCGTCGGCGACCAGGCCGCGGATGGTGTCCCACATCTGGCCGCGCGTGCGGGGATCGAGACCGGTGGTCGGCTCGTCGAGGAAGATCAGTGGTGGCTTGGTGATCAGGCTGGCCGCGAGGTCGAGGCGCCGGCGCATGCCGCCGGAGAACTGCGCGATCGGCTTGTCGGCGGCCGCCTCCAGACCGAACTGGCCCAGCAGCTCGCCGGCGATCCGCCGGGCGCGTGGTGCGGCGATGCCCTGCAGGCGGCTGAAGAGCCAGAGGTTCTCGCGGGCGGTCAGGTTCTCGTCGACCGACGCGTACTGTCCGGTGACGCCGACCAGCTGGCGGATCACGTGCGGGTTGCCGGCCACGTCGACCCCGAAGATCTCGGCCCGGCCCGCGTCGATCGGCAGCAGGGTGGCCAGCATCCGGAGCATGGTGGTCTTGCCGGCGCCGTTCGGGCCGAGGACGCCGAAGATCTCACCGGGGTGTACGTCCAGGTCGATCCCATCGACGGCACGGTGCTCCCCGAAGGTCTTCACCAGCCCTTCCGCACGTACGGCCAGCTCTGTGCCCCTGCCGGGGGCCGGGCCGCCCCCGGTGCGTCCGAGTTCTGTGATGCTCATGGCTTCACTGTCGGGGGCGCCAGTTTCACGGCACCCTCGACCAGGTTTCACCGGTTGCCGGGAGCCGTCACGCGGCAGCGGCTCGGGGATCCACGCGTCAGGAGGTCAGCGACAACCCGACCGAAGCCGCCACCCGCTCCTGGTGCTGGAGCAGCTCCGTCAACGCCCCCAGGTCGTACGCGGTCACCGTCTGGTGCAGCCCCAGGTGGATGTCGGCTTCGCGAAGCCGGACCCCACGCCTGGTCGCGTAGAACACCGCCTCGTCGCTGCGGAAGAACGACCAGCCGGGAAACGTGGCTTGGAGCGTCTCGACGTCGTAGCTGAGAGTTGTCATGCGGTCACTCTAGCCAGCACGCCAAATCGGTGGATATCCCATGGTCAGGAGTTAACGGAATTATGGCTGTTCCGCGTTGCCGGCACATCGAGGCTGGCATACTCGCCGCGTGCCATCCCGTGTCCCCCGCGAGCATGTGCGCCATCTCGGCGGTGCCATTCCCACCCTGGTGCTCTATTCGGCCGAGCCAATCGTGCAATTCCCCATATTTCGGCTTTCGACGGGCCGGCCGGCCGTCTGCACGGGCTGGACGTTCCGCGCCGGCCTGACGGTCTCGATCATCAACGGGCCGGGCACGTTCGAGCTCCTGGTCGACGGGATCAGCGAACCCGACGAAGTGGACATGGGCCTGGCCTGGAGCAATGCTGTGGAGCGGGCCGGCGGCGCGGTGGTGATGGTCGTCGACCGGCGGTGCATGACATTCGATTGGACGGCCGCGGCCGGCACCGGACGGGTGCGGGGCGGATTCGTGCCGGCCATGAGAAAGTCACGCTGAAGCGAGCCACGCAACGGGAGCATAAGAGCGAGCCCACCTGTCGACTATCGACTGGCATATCCCCTGTAAATCCTCCCCTATTCTCTAACTGTATGCATTAACCTAAACACCGTGGGTAACGAAGTCACCGCTCGTGTCCTGCGCCGCATCGGCAGAAGAGGCGCCTCCCTCGCGTTCGTCGGGCTGGTGAGCCTGGTGATCGCCGCCTCGCTGGCGTTCGCGCCGCCCGAGCAGCGCGCCACCCCCGCCTACGCCATGCTCGCCTCCATCGCCCCGCTCATCGTCTGGGCCGTCGCCTGGGGCGCCATGGGGTTCCTCTGCCTGGTGCAGACGTTCATGCGCTCCGACCGCGTCGCCTTCGCCGCCGCCACCGCGCTGATCCTGCTGTACGGCCTGGTCAACCTGATCTCGACCTTCACCGGCGCCAACCCGCGCGGCTGGGTCGCCGGGGCGGTCTGGCTGGGGTTCGGCGGCTGGATCGCGCTGATCGCCACCTGGCCGGAGGCCGCGGCGACCATCGACCGCCTGCCGGGAGCGGACTCGTCGGCCGTCATCGTCGCCGACTCGGCCGGGCTCATCCAGTCCTGGAACCCGCAGGCCACCGGCTTATTCGGATGGAGCACGGAGGAGGCCGTCGGGCGTCCGATGACGTTCCTGATGCCGAGGCGCTTTCGGGCGCAGCACGCCGCGGGCCTGACCCGGGTGCGCGACTCGGGCCGCTCCGAGTTGTCCGGGCGGATCATCCCGCTGGTGGGCCTGCATCGTGACGGCAGCGAGTTCGCCATCGCGCTGACGATCAACGCCTGGCACAGCGACGACGGCATCACTTACACAGGCGTGATCCAGGCAGTCGGAGGTGGCGATGCCAGCACTGAGTGACATTCTGCTCCAGATCTCCGTCGGTGCCGTCCCCCTGGGCGTGGCCTATCTCGCCTTCCGGTCGGCCACCGACGCCAACAAGAAGACACAGCAGACCGCGCTGCTCCAGGCCGAGCGCCAGGCCGAGCTGGAGCACTCCAAGGTCGACGCCGAGGCCTTCCTGCGGGCCAAGACCATCTACGAGGACGCGCTGAGCCAGCTGGAGAAGCAGCTCGCCCGGATGCAGGGGCAGTCCGACCAGGTGACCGCCGACCTGGCCAGCGAGCAGAGCTCCGCGACCGCGATGCGCGACCAGATCCGCCGCCTCCAGGCCCAGATCCGCGCGCTCGAACGTACCGTGGTGGCGTTGCGGGCGCAGCTCGTCTCGGCGGGGCTCGCCCCAGCGCCGGTCTCCGAGGCCACGGGTCCCTACGTGACCCGGCCCAGAGCCTCGGACTAGACATCGGCCGCGCCGATCTGTCACCATTCGTGCCATGATCGTGAGAAAGGACGACGCCACCCTCATCTGGTGAGCGTTCTCTTGCAGCGGGAAGCTGCAGACATCCGCGAAGAATGGCTGGGCTCGGCGTTGTCGACGCTGCCCGCCGACCGTCCGGCCGCCGAGGCGGCCATCTCGGAGCTCTATCGCCTGATCGGGCTCGCTCCACCACGTTTCCACTGGGTGCCGTCGCCGCTCGCCGCCCTGATGACCCGGCCCGCAGGGGTACGACCGGCCGAAAGCGCCGAGCGTATGCCCGCCTGGCCGCTGCCCGCCCGGTTCACCACGCTGATGAACGAGCTGTGCCGCGAGCTCGACAGCCAGGTCACGTGGGTGCAGCGGCCACTGGACCAGGTCATCCGGCAGACCGTCCGCGGCTCACTCACCCAGTCCGTCGCCCGCGCGCTGCTCCCGGCGCTGGAGGCGGTGCACGACACCCCGTTCTACCAGGTCAGCCGCTGGTACGGCACCTTGTCCCCCGCGTGGGTCGCCCACTACGACGCCCTGCGCCGGATCGCCGGCGCGGTCTTCACCGCCGAGCAGCTCTGGCGGCTCGGCCTGTGGGTGGCGGCGGCCAAGTCGTGCTCCTGGTGGTGGCCCCATGAAGGCGTGTGCGTAATCGCCGAACGGCCTGTCTCCCTGCGGACCGAGGTGGCGGGCGACGACGGGGAGGTGCGGCTGCACTGCCCGGACGGCCCCGCGATCCGCTACACCGACGGCTGGGACCTGCACTCCTGGCACGGCACGCGGGTCCCCTCCTGGGTGGTCACGGATCCGACCGTGCGGCGCATCGCCGAGGAGGCGAACGTCGAGGTCAGGCGGTGTGCGATCGAGAGCCTCGGCTGGTCCTCCTACATCGAGCAGGCCGGGCTCAGGCTCGTCGGCTCCGCGCCCGATCCCGGCAATCCCGGCTCCGAGCTGCGGCTCTACGACATGCGCGGGGCCACTCGGGTGATCCTGGCGGTCAACGGGTCACTCGAACGCGACGGGCTGCGCCGACGATACGGGCTGACCGTTCCGGCCTTCCTGGACGACCCGGTGGCCGCCGCCGGCTGGACCTATGGACTGTCCGCCGGGCAGTACTCAATGCTTCTCCGCCGAACCTGAGGTGATTCCCATGACTGTGACGCTCGCTTCCCTTTCCCGGCAGACCGGACTCACCGTGCTCGACCATCTTGAGCAGTCCGTCCGCATCCCCGTCGTCGACGGCCTCCAGGCCCAGGGCGACCTGATCGTCATCCCGCTCTCCGTCGTCGCCACCTCCGTGGAGTGGCCCAGGGACGGCTGGCACGAGGTGCCTCCCGAGGGGGTCGAGCTGCTGCGCGGCACGGCCGGGGGCAACCCGCACACGCTCGTCGCCGAGCCCGGCACCTGCCGGTGGACCAGGCGGGTGACGGACAGGGACCTGCTGGCCATCGGCATGTTCATCGCCTCGGCGGTCGTCTACCTGCTACATCCCGAGCACGGCGCGACAGGCTGCGCGCCCGGCACGTACGTGGTGCGCCGCCAGCGCGAGCACGACGGCCGGCGGACCCGCCGGGTCGCCGACTGATACGTCCGATCTCTACGGCGTCAGGCCGTGCGCCTCCGCCAGCAGCTCGGCCGAGCGCAGCCACGCCTTCCTGTCGACCGCGGAGAACACCACGATGAGCTCGTCGGCCTGGACCCGCTCGCCGAACCTGGTCAGGTAATCCTCGACCTCACCCGGGTCGCCGACCGCCGAGTACTTCGCCATTCCGGCGATCTGCTGCCCGGCCGGCGACTCCAGGATCATGTCGGCCTCCTCGGGCGTGAACGCGCGTCCCCGCCCGAGGAACCGGCTCACCCGGTAGCGCATGGCCTGCACGAACTGCTCCTGCGCCGCCTCGGTGGAGTCCGCGGCGACCACGTTGAGCGCGGCCATGACGTACGGCCGGTCGAGCTGCGCCGACGGCTGGAACTCGCGCCGGTACAGCGCGACGGCCTCCTCCAGCGCGGCGGGCGCGAAGTGCGAGGCGAACGCGTACGGAAGCCCGAGCGCCGCGGCGAGCTGCGCGCCGAACAGGGAGGAACCGAGGATGTAGAGCGGCACGTTGGTGCCCTTGCCGGGCGTGGCGTGAATGCCGGGAATCCGGGTGTCGCCCGTCAGATACCCCTGGAGTTCCAGAACGTCCTGCGGAAACGCGTCCGAGGAGGCGGGGCTGCGGCGCAGGGCGCGCATGGTCGGCTGATCACTGCCGGGAGCACGGCCGAGACCGAGATCGATGCGTCCTGGATGCAGCGTTTCGAGGGTGCCGAACTGCTCGGCGATGGTCAGCGGAGCGTGGTTCGGCAACATGATGCCACCGGCGCCGAGGCGGATCGTCCGGGTATGAGCGGCGATGTGAGCGATGAGAACGCTGGTCGCCGAGGAGGCGATGCTGTCCATGTTGTGGTGCTCGGCGTACCAGATGCGCTGGTAACCCAGCTCCTCGGCCCGCTGGGCCAGGGCCACGCTGGCGGTGAAGCTGTCGCTCGCCGTCTCCCCCTCGCCGATGTGCGCCAGATCAAGGATGGACAACGGCAGAGCCATGAGTACGCGCCTTTCACAGAGCGATTCGACCTGGCTCTGTGCAACAGCCGGAAAGGTGGCGTTATTTCCGGCGTGAGCCCCTGCGCGTGGTGCGCAGGGGCTCACGGGGTTTCAGGAGGCCGTGCAGGTCACCGTGGAAGGGGTGCCGTTCTGACCGGTGTGGTTGGCGAGGAAGCCGAACGTGGCCGACGCGCCGGCGGCGACGGCGCCGTTCCAGGCGAGGTTCGTGACGCTCACGGTGCCGGTGCCGGACAGGGTGCCGTTCCAGAGTTGCGAGATCGTCTGGCCGTTGGGGAAGGACCAGCCGACCTTCCAGCCGCGGATGCCGGACGAGCCCGTGTTCTTGACGCTCACCTCAGCCTGGAAGCCGTTGTTCCACTGACTCGTCACCTTGTACGTCGCCGTGCAGCCGCCGGGACCCGTGGTGGGGGTCACGGTCGGGGTGACCGTAGGCGTCACGGTCGGGGTCACGGTCGGGGTGACGGTGGGAGTGACCGTCGGGGTGATCGTGGGTGTGGGCGCCGCGATGGCCAGGTCGTACGCCCGCTGCGGCACGAACTGCCCCGCCCCCGCGATGCACCCGTCCGCCTCGCCCGGAGGCTTGGCCCAGAGGTAGGCGTCGATCGCGGAGTCACCCGTGCTGGTGGTGCTCCAGATCCCGGTCGCGCGGCCCGCCGGGTCGCACCACTCGCTGCCCGCCGGACCGTTGCCGTTGCGGCTCGTGTCGATGACCGCCTTGAGCCGGGACACGCCGGTCGCCGCGATGATGCTCTTGGCGTACGACACCAGCCCAGGGGTCGCGCGGTAGTTGGAGGTGTTGACCGCGATGCCGTCCGCGCTGTTCGCCACGTCGGCCCCGTTCAGCCTGGACGCGGCCTCGGAGGCGGACAACCAGGCGTCGTGCCCGATGTCGAAGTAGACCTTGGCCTGCGACGACGTGGCCCTGAACCGCTTGCCCGCATACGCCATGGAAGCCTTCACCTCGGCCTGCTGGGCGGCGTTCATGCAGTTCGTCATGATCGCCAGGGCGTCGGGCTCCAGGACGATGCTGGCCGGCCGGCCGCCGAGCCCGGCCGCGATCTCGTCGATCCAGGCCCGGTAGGCGGCGTGGTCGGGCGCGCCGCCCGCGCTGGCGCCGCCGCAGTCACGGTTCGGCATGTCGTACACGATGACGATCGGGATCTTGCCCGCCGCCGCGGCGGCGCCGACGTACGCGTCCACCTGGCCGCGCACGGCCGCCGGGTTGTACGTGGCGAACCACCGGCCCTGCGGCACGGCGGCGATCCGGTCTCTGATCACCGCGGTACGGCTGTCGCCGGGGTTCGCGGCGACCCACTTGGCCGCGTTCGTCTGTGGATCCACGTAGAAAGCGGAGTCGGCGGCCTGGGCGGTGGACGACGTCAGGACGACCGCGCCGGCCGCGGCCGTGGCGGCCGCGGTGGCGAGCAGCGCCAACATGGACCTTCTGCGAGACATGAAATCCACTCCGTCCGTTGTGTGGGAGCGCTCCCACCGGCACCCGGATGGTAGGTAGACGTCACCGCCCGCTCAAAGACCTCCGATCGTTGCCCAGAACGTTTCCGCAGGCCAGCCCCCGCTTACCCGGTGAAACTTTCACTCGGCCAAGCAGGCTTCGAAGATCGCGGTCAGGCGGTCGACGTCGGCCTCCGTAGGCGTCTCCGGGCCGACGCGCCGACGCATGGCCCCGATGCCGAGCACCATCGCGGTGGCCATCCGAGCCCTGGCGCGCGCGTTCTCGTTCTCGCCGAGCTGGGCCTGCAGCGGCTGGAGCACCGCTGTGAGCAGCCGCTCGCGGGCCACCTCCTGCACCTCCGGATGGCGGGCGGAGCGTTCGAGCGTGCGCAGGATCGGGCTCTCGGGCGGATACTGCATGCGCTCGGCCGCGTACTCGGCCAGCCGCCTCGGCAGCCCCTCCCTGCCGCCCTCGAACAGCGCGGTGAGCGTGGGCTCGCCCTGCAGAACCGCGCCGAACAGCCCGGCCTTCGACCCGAAATAGCGGCCCACCAGCGCGATGTTCGCCTCCGCCGCTGCGGCGATCATGCGGACGGTCACCTGCTCGTAGCCCTTCTCACCGAACAGCGTCCGGGCCGCCTGCAGGATGCGCTCGCACGTGGCCTCGCGGTCGCGTGGCCTGGCCTCCGTCACCTGGAGATTCATGCCCGCACTCTACAGAACGGACACCCACTTACCGCGCGGCTAGTAAACATGCGTATACTCAGCTCGGTCAATTGTGTAAGAAGGGGATGTGTTGTCTTGGTAGCCCAAGCGCAGGACGCATCCTCCACGAAGCGGCAGTACACACACCGCGAGATCCTCGAGGTCATGTCCGGGCTCATGCTCGCGATGCTCACGTCGATGATCTCGACCTCGGTGGTGGGCACGGCACTGCCGACGATCGTGGGGGAGCTCGGCGGTCAGGATCAGTACTCATGGGTCGCCTCGGCGACCATGCTGACGATGACGGTGTCCACACCGTTGTGGGGCAAGCTGTCCGACCTGTTCGGTCGCAAGCTGCTCTTCCAGACCGCGTTGGGGCTGTTCGTCGCGGCTTCGCTGGTGGCTGGACTCTCGCAGGACATGGGCCAGCTCATCGGGGCGCGGGCCGTGCAGGGTCTCGGTGTGGGTGGTCTGTCGGCTCTGTCGCAGGTGATCCTCGGGGACATCGTCTCGCCCCGCGAGCGCGGCCGGTACTCCGGCTACATGGGGGCCGTCTTCGGCATCTCCACGGTCGCGGGACCGCTGCTCGGCGGCTTCATCGTGGACGCCGACTGGCTCGGCTGGCGCTGGTGCTTCTACGTGGTCGTCCCCTTCGCCATCGTTGCCTTCCTGGTGATCCAGAAGGTGCTCAAGCTGCCGGCGGTCAAGCGGAACACCTCGATCGACGTCTGGGGCGCGACGACGATCACCGCCGCCGCGAGCGCGCTCATGTTGCTGCTGACGCTGGGCGGCAACGAGTTCGAGTGGAACTCGTTCTGGACGTACGCCCTGTCCGCGTTCGGGCTGCTCATGCTGGCCCTGGCGGTGTTGTCGGAGCGGACCGCGCGCAACCCGATCCTGCCGCCCCGGCTGTTCCGCAACCGCACGTTCGTGCTGACCAGCGCGGCCTCGCTGTTCGTCGGCATGGCGATGTTCGGCGCGATGATCTACCTGCCGCAGTACCTGCAGATCGTCAAGGGGCTCAGCCCGACCAACTCCGGGTTGATGACGCTGCCCATGGTGGTGGCGCTGTTCGTGTCCGGCGTGATCTCCGGCAAGATCGTCACCCAGACCGGCCGGTGGAAGATCTTCCCGGTCGCCGGCCTGCTCATCGTGGCCCTCGGGTTGTTCCTGCTGTCCCGTCTGCACGTGGACTCCAGCCAGTGGCTCATCGGGCTCGACGTGGCGGTCCTGGGCGTCGGGCTCGGCCTGTCCATGCAGATGCTCATCCTGGCCGCCCAGAACGGCTCCGAGCTGCGTGACATGGCTTCGACCACGTCCGGCGTGTCGTTCTTCCGCTCGCTGGGCGGCGCCGTCGGCGTGGCCGCGTTCGGCGCGATCCTGACGAGCCGGCTCAAGGACGAGATGGCGAGCATGCTCGCGGCGGCCGGCATCTCGGTGCCCGGCGGCTCGGAGGTCAAGCTCGGCAGCCCGGCCGCCATCCAGCAGCTCCCCACGCCGATCAAGAACATCGTGCTGGAGTCGTTCACGCGGGGCCTGGAGACCGTGTTCATGGTCGGCGTGCCCATCGCCGTGCTCGGCTTCGTGGCCGCGCTCTTCCTCAAGGAGCTGCCCCTGCGCGGCTCCACGACGACGCCCGCACCCGTGGCCGCGCCGCTCAACAAGGACGACCTGGTCCTGGCCGGACTGCTGCTGGAGCTCATCGCCCAGCGCATCGAGCGGGCCAACGGCGAACGCTCCGCGCTGCTCACCGCGGTCGCCGGCATGGCGCCGCCCGACGATCGCACCGAGCGCGAGCGCGCCAGGTCGGTCGCCCAGGACGTGTTGCGGCCCACCTCGCGCGCCTTGATCGCGCAGGCCACACCCCCGCAGAAGGACCTCGTAACAGGAGGAATCTCATAATGATTCGCAAGTTTGTGGGCGCCGTCGCGGCAGCCCTGGCCGTTCTGGCCGGGTTGTGGCTGACGATCGCGCCCTTCGCCCTCGGCACCCAGCCGGAGGACGCCGACTGGACGAATGCCACCCAGTCCGAGTTCTTCACCGGCTTGGCCGTGGTGGTCGTCGGCCTGATCGGCGCGATCAGCTTCGCGCTGGCCATCTATGAAGACCTGGTCGTACGCGAGCTGGTGGTCGTCAAGCCACGCCGGGCCGAGCCCGAACCCGAGCCCGAGCCCGTGCCGGTCGCGCCGCAGGCGTCGTCCGCCGAGCTGGCGACGTTGCTGGCCCCGCTGGTCGAGGCGCTGCGTGAGGACATGAACAAGGCCGGCCGCAGTGGCGAGCACCGCCAGAACGGCAAGACCGCCCTGGTCGGAGTGGAGGACAACTGATGAAGGCCAAGCTGGGTGTTTCCGCGCTGATCCTGCTGTTCGCCGGCGGTCTGTGGCTGATCGCCGCCCCCTTCGCGGTCGGCTACCAGCCGAGGGGCGGAACGTACGTGGACGCCACGTTGAACGACCTGTGGCTCGGCGGCGCGCTCTCCGCGCTCTCGTTCGCCGCACTGGTGGTCTACGCCGCCGACGCCCTGCGCGAGCTGGCTCGCCGCGGCAAGCACGCCGACAACTAACGCGAGCGATGCCGTGTTCGGCGGTGACACAGAGCCGGGCTGGGAGCCGCTCGCGGGCAGGCTCCCAGCAGGACGGTTCGAAATCGGTAAGGACGGCGCCGGCCTGCTCGTAGTGGGTTTCGACGGATCGGGCCCGAGCCGCAACGCGCTCGCGTACGCGGCCGGGCTGGCCCGCAGGGACCACGCGGCGCTGCTCATCGCCTTCGTGGAGTCGCTCAACAGCGCCTCCCTGTGGTTCTTCGCCGGGTCCCCGATCATTCCCGACTCGGCGGCCGACCTCACCGATGACCTGCGGGACGAGCTGCGGGGCGCGGGAGTGCCGTGGCGGTTCGTCAGCGTGCGCGGTGACACCGCCCGGGAGCTGGAGACGCTGGCCAGCGCCCACATGGCCGACGCCATCGTGGTGGGCCGCTCGCGGTCCACGTGGCTCGGCTCGGTGGCGGCCAGCCTGGCGAAACGGTCTCACCGTACGGTGCTGATCGTCCCCTGATCGTCCCCGACCTCGCGCCGCACCGCGCGATAGCCTGCTGACCAGGTGAGACGTCGCATATGGTGGCCAGATGAAACGAGCTGCTGCCATGGCGTTCGTGGTGCTCGCGTCTGTTTCGTGCGGCGCGGGAGATCCGGTCTCCTCGGCCCCGCCCGCGCAGGAGCCCGTGACGTCCGCTCCCATGGGTGACACGCCCGAGCCGACGGCGCCCGCCTCGCCGGCGCCGAGCGCCACGGCGCCGCCGGCGTTCCAGGCCAAGGTGTCGAAGGTCTCCCGAGACCGGCTGCCGTACTCCTGGCAGACCGGGTGCCCGGTGCACTACCGGGATCTGCGGCTGGTCACGCTGACGTACTGGGGCTTCGACAACAAGGCGCACACCGGTGAGCTCGTCGTGCGCAAGACGGTGACCGACGACATCGTGACCGTGTTCAGGAGACTGTACGGCTGGCGGTGGCCGATTTACCAGATGAAGCTGGTTGACGCGTTCAAGGCCGACGACTTCGACTCGATCGACGCCAACAATACCTCGGCCTTCAACTGCCGCCGGGCGACCGGGTCCAGCAATTGGTCCAATCACGCCTATGGCCAAGCAATCGACATAAACCCCCGCGAAAACCCATATGTCACCGCAAGCGGCAGCACAGCACACCAAAACGCCAAAAAGTTCACTAAGCGCCCAATGAAGGGAAAAGGTGTTATCAATCCAGGTGACAAGGTTGTCAAGGCGTTCGCCGCGGTCGGCTGGGAGTGGGGCGGCTACTGGTCCGGCACCAAGGACTTCCAGCACTTCTCCAAGGGCGGCGGATGAGCGGCGCGCGCGAGGACTGAGAGAATCACCCCATGGTGGCTAAGGACGGTGACGGCTGGGCCGAGTGCGCCCAAGGCCACAGGCACTGGGGGCTGCACGGCGCCTCCGGGCTCCTCGTCGTCCATCATGACGACCTCGGCGTCCCGTACGTGCTCATGCAGAAACGCTCCTGGTGGAGCCACCACGGCAACACGTGGGGGCTGCCCGGCGGCGCCCGGGACAGCCACGAGGACGCCGTCGCCAGCGCGCTGCGCGAGGCTCACGAGGAGGCGGCGCTCCAGGGCGAGATGTTGCGCGTGCAGGGCGTCTACCTCGACGACCACGGCGGATGGACGTTCGAGACGGTGATCGCCGAGTCGGCCGAGCGGGTGGCCGCCGCGCCGGCCAACGGCGAGAGCACCGAGCTGCGCTGGCTGGCGCTGCCCGAGATCGCCGACCGGAAGTTGCATCCGGGCTTCGCCGCGACGTGGAGCGAGATCCAGGAGACGATCAAGCCGGAGACGATCGTGCTCGACGTGGCCAACATCGTCGGCGCGCAGGCCGAGCACGGCTGGTGGAACGATCGGCTCGGGGCGGCGACCCGGCTGCTCGACGCCGTCTCGAAGCTCCGGCTGACGCATCCGGTGTTGTCGCAGTGGTTCCCGCGGGTGGTGGCCGTCGTGGAGGGCGCCGCCAGGACCGCGCCGGCCGTGCCCGGGATCCAGGTGGTCGCGGCCACCGGGAGCGGCGACGACGCGATCGTCGACGCGGTGCGGCAAGCCCGGCCGTGGGAGCGCGTGGTGGTCGTCACCGCGGACCGGGGCCTGAAGGAGCGGGTGGGCGAGCTGGGAGCCGAGACCGCCGGCCCGAAGTGGCTCCTGGGCCAGCTCGGCGGATGAGCGCCCAGGTCGCGCGGCTGAAAGCTCAGCGACCGGGACCGGAACGCCCGCAGCTTGAAGCTCAGCGACCGGAGGCCGGCGCGCCCGAAGCTCGAAGCTCGATGTTCAGCGACCGGAGGCCGACGGGCCCGAGGTTAGAGTTCGGCGGGCTGGACGCTGTCGAAGGCCGGTTTGAGGCCCGTCACGTCGAGCACGCGTTGCAGCACCCCGTGCACGCCGACCAGGCGTAACGATCCGGCGTGCGCGGCCACCCGGCGCTGGTGCTCCACCAGCACCCACAACCCGCTGGAATCACAGAACTCCAGCTCGGTCGCATCGACGACGACCTCCACCCGCCCTTCGCCGAACAGCTTCACCAGACACTCTTTGAGCAGCGGCGCCGTCAGCTTGTCGAGGTCGCCGTCCAGGCGCACGCGCGTGCTCGCCGGACCGCGCTCCGCCTCGACGTTGAGATCCGCCACCTCCTGAACGTACACCCCCGTCATCACAGCCGCTATCGTGGTTTCCGCACGGGAGGGTTCGCATAGTGGACGAGTGCAGCCGCCTTGAAAGCGGCCAGGTCAGCGATGGCCTCGTGGGTTCGAATCCCACACCCTCCGCTCACTCGCGGATGCCCGCGAAGCCGTCGCCCACGCAGGCGGCGAGCTGGAGATAAGCATCCCGGGTCGGCTCCTGCAGCCGGTCCAGGTCGATCTCCGCGCCCTCCTCCAGATGCGGGTCGTACGGCACCCGGATCACCGCGCGGCACCTGGCGGCGAAGTGGGCCTCCAGCTTCTTGATGTCGACCGCCGACTTCGACCGCGGCCGCACGCTGCACAGCACCACGGTGGCGTTCTTCACCAGGTCGCCGTAGTGATGCGCCTCCAGCCAGTCGAGCGTCGCCGAGGCCGCCCTGGCGCCGTCCACCGAGGGTGAGCTGACCAGCACGATCTGGTCGGCGAGACCCAGCACGCCGCCCATGGCGGAGTGGAGCAGGCCGGTGCCGCAGTCGGTGATGCAGATGGAGTAGAAGTTCTCCAGCACCTGGGAGACGTCCTGGTAGTCGGAGCCGCTGAACGCCTCGGACACCGCGGGATCGCGGTCGGAGGCCAGCACTTCGAGCCGCGAGGGCGCCTGCGAGGTGAACGCCCTGATGTCGACGTAGCGCCTGACCTGGTCGCGCTCGTTGAGCAGGTCGCGCACGGTGGCCGAGGTCTCCAGGACGAGCTTGTCGGACAGGGTGCCTCTGTCGGGGTTGGCGTCCACGGCGATGACGCGGTCGCCGCGCGTCGCGGCCAGGGTGGCGCCGAGGCCGACCGTGGTCGTGGTCTTGCCCACGCCGCCCTTCAGGCTCAGCACGGCGACGCGGTGGTGCCCGGCGGTCACGGGGGTGCGGGCCCTGCTCAGCAGTCCGCGGCGGCGGCGTACCTCTGGGGGCTCGCCCGGCTTGATCCAGCCTCCCGACGCCTTGTACACCATCCGGCGCCAGCCCTTGGAGGGCGCGTTACGCCTTCCGCGCAGCAGGAACTCCGGGTCGAGGCTGTCGGCGGTCGGCTTGCCGGTGACCGGCGGCCTGGGCGGGGCGGTGAACACGGGGATGGGGGCGGGACGGCGGCGGCGCTCAGGGGGCGGCGGGATCTCGCGCTCCGCCGGGCGCCATTCGGGCTGCTCCGTCCGCTGAGGGCGCTCGTGGGCGCGCTGTGTCCACTGGGGGCGCTCGTGGGGGGACTCGGTCCACTGGGGGCGCTCGTGAGCCGGCTCGGTCCACTGGGGACGCTCGTCGGGGGTGGCGCTCCGGGGGTGCTCCTCGGGCTCCGGCTCCGGGTCACTCCACTGAGGCGGCTCGTTCCTGGGCAGGGTTTCCGGATCTCCCCAGAGCGGACGGTCAGTGCTCGTGCCAAGAGCGGGAGTGGCGGACGCGGCGGGCTCGGCGGGTTCGGCGGGCTCCCTGGGTTCGGGGGACTCGGTGAAAGCCCACTGCGGGCGCTCGCCGGCCGCGATCGAGTCCCACTGCGGGCGGTCGATGCTGGGGACGGTGTCCGAAACCCATTGCGGACGTTCGCCGCTCGGCAGCGCGTCCGAAACCCACTGCGGGCGCTCGTTCCGCGGCTGCGTGTCCGCCCACCCGTCCCGCTGCTCCTCCTGAGGAGGCTCCTCCTCCGTGGGCTCCTTGACCGCCTCGGGCTCGTCGGCCGTCGCCGGCTCAGCGGCGGGCAGGTCGACGGAGCGCAACCACGGCTGCTTCACGGCCTCCGGCTCCTGCGGGAGCTCCTCCGGCTCCTCCGGCCGCTCCTCCGGCTGGAGTCCCGGCTGGTGCTCCGACTGCTGCTCCGGCTGTGCGGGCGGGGTGAACGAGAGCGTGTGGTGGGTCTCGGTGTCGTCGGGACGCGGCAGCGGCTTCAGCGGAGCCAGGAACGGGTCCTCCACGGGGGCCGTCGGCGGCTCCTCCTTCGTGGCGGCCCCGGACTCGCCGAGCCACTCAGCGGCCTCGCTCTCCCGCTCGGGGAGCTCCTCGGCGCCGTACACGGAGTCGGCGGCGGCGCGGAACAGCGGCGGCGGCGGCGTGTCGTGCTGAGTGGGCACCAGCAGCCAGGGGTCCTGAGGGTACGGCGAAGCGATCGGATCGTCGGCAGCGGCCGCCGCCGACGCGCCGACGGAGACGGGGGTCTCCTCCGTCTCCTTGATCGCGTCAAGCCAGGCGAGCTGTTCCTCAAGCGATTCTTCTCGATCGTGTCTTGCCACCGTGTTCCCCCTCGGGTGGGTCTAAAGGGGCAGCAAATACCTTGCAGGTTAACGCCCTGGGCAACCGGGGATCCCGCCAACCCACAACTTCTTTGCCCGGCTACCGTGGTTCGCATGCGAGCCATCGAGATCGCCCGGCCGGGCGGACCAGAGGTGCTGGAGTGGCGCGAGGCGCCGGAACCGCAGGTCGGACGCGGTGACGTGCTCATCGACGTGGCCGCCTCGGCGGTCAACCGTGCTGACGTCCTGCAACGTCAGGGAGCGTACGAGCCGCCTCCGGGCGCGCCCCCCTACCCGGGGCTGGAGGTCGCCGGCGTGGTCGCGGCGGTGGGCGCGGACGTCGAGCAGTTCAAGGTGGGGGACGAGGTCTGCGCGCTGCTCGCCGGCGGTGGTTACGCCGAGCGCGTAGCCGCTCCGTGGCAGCAGGTCATGCCGGTGCCCGAGGGAGTGTCGCTGCGGGAGGCCGCGGGGCTGCCCGAGGTGGCCTGCACGGTCTGGTCCAACGTGTTCATGGTCGGGCGGCTGCGCAGGGGCGAGACGCTGCTGGTGCACGGCGGAGCCAGCGGCATCGGGACGTTCGCGGTGCAGCTCGCCAAGGCGCTCGGCTCGTACGTGGTCACGACGGTCGGCTCGGCGGCCAAGGGCGAGCGCGTCAAGGAGCTGGGCGCCGACGAGGTCATCAACTACCGCGAGGAGGACTTCTCCGACAAGACGCAGGCCGACGTCATCCTCGACATCATGGGCGCGAAGTACCTTCAGGGCAACGTCAAGGTGCTCCGCACCGGTGGCCGGCTGGTCGTCATCGGGCTGCAGGGCGGCCGCAAGGCCGAGCTCGATCTCGGCGCCCTGCTCGCCAAGCGCGCCTCCGTGCACGCCACCGCGCTCCGCTCGCGTTCCGTGGACGACAAGGGCGTCATCGTACGCAGCGTCGTGGACAACGTGTGGCCGCTGGTCAGCGCGGGAGCGGTGCGCCCCGTGGTGTACGCGGAAGTGCCGATGCAGGAAGCCGCCGAAGCACATCGAATGTTGGATTCAGGGGACCACGTCGGCAAGATCCTGCTAGTACGGTGAGTGTTATGAATGCTGAGGACAACAACACCCCCCACATCGTGGTGGTGGGCCCCGACTTCCAAGGTCAGGGCGATAGCGGCGAAGAGGACCGCTCGGTGACCAACCTGGTCGAGCAGCCCGCGAAGGTGATGCGCATCGGCAGCATGATCAGGCAGCTCCTTGAGGAGGTGCGCGCGGCTCCGCTCGACGAGGCCAGCCGCAAGCGCTTGAAGGAGATCCACGAGTCCTCCATCAAGGAGCTTGAGGACGGCCTGGCGCCCGAGCTGGTCGACGAGCTGGAGCGCCTGTCGCTGCCGTTCACCGACGAGAACGGCACGCCGCCGAGCGAGGCCGAGCTGCGCATCGCGCACGCTCAGCTCGTCGGCTGGCTCGAAGGGTTGTTCCACGGCATCCAGACCACGCTGTTCGCGCAGCAGATGGCCGCGCGTGCCCAGCTTGAGCAGATGCGCAGGGCGCTTCCCGGTGTGCCGGGAGACGACCAGCCGCAGCGGCCGCACGGCTCGGGCCCCTACCTGTAGTGGCGCAAGCGCCTACTGCGACCGGCCGCTGGACGCGACCACCCGCGGTGGCGCATCGCGCCTGCTGCGATAAACCGCTGGACGCGGTCATTCGCAGCGGCGCCTGCTGTGGATAACCGCCGGCCGCGGTCATCCATAGAGTTCTTCGATGACTTGGGCGACGCCGTCGTCGTCATTGGAAGCGGTCACGTGATCGACCGCCGCCAGCACGGTGGGATGCGCGTTGGCGACCGCGTACGACGTGCCTGCCCAGCTCAGCATGGGCAGGTCGTTCGGCATGTCACCGAACGCGACCACCTGCGAAGGTTTGACCTCGTGCTGCCCGGCGAACGCCGCCAGGGCCGTCGCCTTCGTCACGCCCTGTGCGCTCATCTCGATCAGCCCCCGGCCGCTGGAGTGAGTGGGGGTCACCAAATGACCCACCAGCTCATGCACGGTCGCCTGTAGCTCGTCCGGGTTCATGCCCGGATGCAAGGCCAGCAACTTGGCGCATGGGCGCGCACTCACCGACTCCACCCGTACCGCTCTCCCGGCCTTGTCCAAGCCGCCGATCGGGAAATCCGACTCATGCGCAAATCCGGATTCATACTCGACCGAAAATACGAGGTCGGACACGTTCGCTCTTAGCTGAGCGACGACTTCCCCGAGTACGTCCGCAGCGATGAGGTGAGATTCCACTATCCGTTCGGTATGAAGATCGTAGATCAGGGCTCCGTTTGCACAGATGGCGACGCCGCGGTGACGTACGGCACCGGCCACTCCGCCCATCCAGCGGGGCGGACGACCTGTGACGAACACCAGCACGGACCCGGATTCCTCGACTTTGGCGAAGGCGGAGACCGTGCGGGGAGACACGGTTCCGTCGGTGCGCAGGGCGGTACCGTCGAGGTCGGTGGCCACTAGGCGCGGTGCGGGAAGGCTCTGCATAACACGTTCCAGTTTGCCCGGTGATGCCGTCTGACAGAAATCTTCGTTGGGACGGGAACACGTAAGCGCCAGAATGGTGTTAGATGGCATGGCGTTGTATTAGCTGATCCCGTAGTGAAAACCAGCATGACTTTGTCTGAGCCACCCCGGGTGCTTGCTGTATACGACACACCGGGATCCACGAGGTGTGGTTCCCATAGATTCACATCCTGAGGGAGAGCTTTTATGGCTCAGGGAACCGTCAAGTGGTTCAACGCCGAGAAGGGCTTCGGCTTCATCGCGCCGGACGGCGGTGCGCCGGACGTGTTCGTGCACTTCTCCGAGATCGTCGGCAACGGCTACCGCAGCCTTGAAGACGGCCAGCGGGTCGAGTTCGAGATCACGCAGGGCCAGAAGGGGCCGCAGGCCTCTCAGGTCCGAGCCATCTGACCTGTAGCAGCGAGATAGACCGGGGTCCGCATTCCAGCGGGCCTCGGTCTTTTGCTTGTGTCGGGTTGGTCACGGATGCGACAACCCTTGAACCACAGGGCCCTCCCATCCATCGACCTGTATATGAAGTCCGCGTGGTCATGTCACCCGGCTACCATCGCCGGGGCGATCCTGCTCCTGGTCAACGATCACCTGCTCAAGCAGGTCTGGCCCGGGTTCCTCACGGGCAAGCTCAGTGACGTCGCCGGGCTCGTCGTGGCTCCCGCGCTGCTGGCACTGCTGTTCTGGCGGCGGGCCGACCTGGCCGCCATCCTGCTCACCGGAGCCCTCTTCACGCTCGTGAAGACCACGGAGACGGGCGCCGAGATCGCTTCCCATGCCTGGACCCTCGTGGCGGGCCCTTCGCGCGTCCTGGCGGATCCCACGGACCTCCTGGCCCTGCCGGCGCTGGCGCTGGCGTGGTGGGTCCGCCGGCGCAGCCTCCACGAGCGCTCCCCCCGCTGGCGGATCATCGCCACGATGCCGCTGGCCGTGCTCGCCGTGACCGCCACCGCGGCCGCTCCCGCGCCCCCCTACGCCGACGCCGTGGAGGTGAACGAGAGCGGCGGCCGGATCACCGTCCACTCGGCCGACGTGACGGCGTGGTCCTCGGAAGACGGCGGGCGCACCTGGTCGCGGGGAGGCGACCACGAGGGCCAGGTCATCCGCAGCGCCCAGTGCGTGCCCTGGCAGGTCGCGCGGTGCTACCGCGTCACCGACGGCCGGCTGGGCGTGGAGCAGTCGGACGACGGCGGCACCACCTGGGAGCCGTCATGGGCGCCGTCCGCGGACGACCTGCGCCGTCTGGGCAGGCGGTACGAGGATCAGGCCGCCCTGCGTTCCGTCGCCCTGGCCGTGCAGAAGCAGCCGGACGGGCACATCGTGGTCGTCGCGAACGGCCTGGACGGCATCCTGATCCGCGACCCGTCCGGAACGTGGCGGCGCGTGGGCTGGCCGGGCGAGGATCCCGCCGAAGCGGTGGACGTCAGCCCCGAGCTGAACGTGGCGCTGGGCCTGGCGGCGTGCCTGCTGTTCGGCAGCATCGGCGCGGGGCTGCGGCGGCACCAGCGCGCCTACCTCTGGTTCGCCGGGGTGGGCAGCGGTGGCGTCTACCTCATCCTGCTCGGATGGGACAGGTTGTGGGCCGACGGGCCGCAACTGCTCCTGCTGGGCGGGCTGATGACCGTGGTGGGCGTGGTGGTGTGCCTGGCCCTGATGTTCGCCGGCCGGGCGAGACCGGCGCCCGTGGCCGTCGGGATCCTGGGCGCGCCGGTGCTCTTCGCCGGTGTTTTCACGCCCTTCTACGGCTGGTCGATGGGCGTGCCGGGGCCCTACTGGCTCGCCGTCGCCCTGGCCGCGCTCATGGCCGTCCTGGTGGTCGGGGCGAGCGCCGCCCTCATCAGGAGAGACGCCCGCCACGCGCACACCTATCTCTTCGACGGCTCCAGCACGTCGAGCCCCACGTAGGGGCGCAGCGCCTCGGGAACCACCACAGAGCCGTCGGCCTGCTGGTGGTTCTCCAGGATGGCCACGATCCAGCGGGTCGTGGCCAAAGTGCCGTTGAGCGTGGCCACGTGCTGCGGCTTGCCGTCCTTGTCGCGGAAGCGGACGGCGAGCCTGCGGGCCTGGAACTGCGTGCAGTTGGAGGTCGAGGTCAGCTCGCGGTAGCGGCCCTGGGTGGGAATCCACGCCTCGCAGTCGAACTTGCGGGCGGCCGACATCCCGAGGTCGCCCGCCGCCGTGTCGATGACGCGGTAGGGGACCTCGATCTTGGCCAGCATCTCCCTCTCCCACGCGAGCAGGCGCAGATGCTCCTCGTGCGCCTCCTCCGGGCGTACGTAGGAGAACATCTCGACCTTGTCGAACTGGTGGACCCGGATGATGCCCCTGGTGTCCTTGCCGTACGAGCCCGCCTCACGACGGAAGCACGACGACCAGCCCGCGTAGCGCAGCGGCAGCTCGTCGCCGCCGAGGATCTCCTGCCCGTGGTAGCCGGCCATGGCCACCTCCGAGGTGCCGACCAGGTAGAGGTCGTCGTCGGGGAGGCGGTAGATCTCCTTGTCGTGGGCCACGTGGAAGCCGGTGCCCTGCATGGTCTCCGGCTTGACGAGCACCGGCGTGATCATCGGCGTGAACCCCGCCTCGATCGCCTGCTGCATGGCCATGTTGAGCAGGCCGAGCTGCAGGCGGGCGCCGACGCCCTTGAGGAAGAAGAAGCGGGAGCCGGACACCTTGGCGCCCCGCTCCATGTCGATCGCGTTGAGCGCCTCGCCCAGCTCAAGGTGGTCCTTGGGCTCGAAGTCGAACACCCGCGGCTCGCCGTGGGTCTCCAGCACCACGTAGTCGTCCTCGCCGCCCGCCGGGGCGCCCTCCTCGACGATGTTGGGCACCGTCTGCAGGAGCTCGTCCAGCTCGGCGGCCAGCTTTTCCGCCTCCGTCTCGGCGGTCTTGACCTGGCTTGACAGGTCCTTGGCCCGCTGGAGCAGCGCGGCCTTCTCCTCGCCCTGCGCCTTGGAGACCGACTTGCCCAGACTCTTTTGCTCGGCGCGCAGCGACTCGAACGAGGTGAGCGCGGATCGGCGGCGCTCGTCGAGGTCGAGCAGCGTGTCGACGACGGAGTCGTCCTCACCGCGGGCACGCTGCGACGCCCGTAGCCGGTCGGGATCCTCACGAAGGGTACGCAGGTCAATCACAAAGAAAGGCTACCGGCGGATGGAGGCGTTCCGCCCCCGGATTACCGGGCACCGCCGACCGCCTTCAGGCCAGGCCGGCCCGCACCCTCGCGAGCCAGTCGCCCGCCTCGGCGAACTCGGCGTCGGCTGTGCCCCGCTTGATCAGCGGCGCGACACCGTCGGCCCGCGGATAGCTCCCCAGGAAGCGCACTTCGCCGCAGATGCGATGCAGCCCGGAGATGGCCTCCCCGACACGGGCGTCGGCTACGTGCCCCTCGAAGTCGAAGTGGAAGAAGTAGCGCCCGATGCCGTCACCGGTCGGCCGCGACTCGATGCGCGTCAGGTTGACCCCGCGCACGGAGAACTCGGTCAGCATCTCCAGCAGCGCGCCTGGATGGTCGTCAGCGAGGAACACGACGAGCGTGGTGCGATCGGACCCGGTCGGCTCCGGCAGCGGCCCGGGACGGCTCACCCTGATGAACCTGGTCACGGTGTCGGACCTGTCGCCGATGTCGCCGGCCAGCTCCACCAGCCCGTAGTGCTCGCCGGCGATGCGGGCGGCGATGGCGGCGTCGTACGGGGAGCCCGGCAGCGACACCTCCTGAGCAGCCGCCGCCGTCGAGGGCGCGGACACCACGACCGCGTCGGGCAGCTCTCGGGAGATGAAGGCGCGGCACTGGGTGATGGCGGCCGGATGCGTGTAGACCCGCTTGATGTGGGGGATCTCGGTGTCGGGCCTGGCCAGCAACGAGAACTGCACGGGCAGCAGCAGCTCGGCGGTGATCAGCAACGGATCGCCCCAGGCGAACTCGTCGAGCGTCGTGGTGATCGCGCCCTCGATCGAGTTTTCCAGCGGCACCACGGCACCGTCGGCGTCACCCGCGCGAGCGGCGTTGAGCGCGGCGCTCACAGTGGCGCAGGGCAGGCGCTCCGCAGTCGGGTCAAGGAGCCGCAGGGCCTCTTCGGTGAAGGTCCCTTCCGGTCCGAGATAGGCGAGTCTGGGCATGCTTCCAGGGTATCCGCAGGTGGACGTAGCACGCGGTCTTTCGGCCAAGCGCATGCGCCGAGCAGCACCATCCTGCCCCTCGCCACACGCTTGACGCTGGACATGCCAATTCGGTCACAGCAGTCCAGACGCCTTGGATGCGATGAGAGGCCCGATGCCCAGCCTGGCCGCGCGTACCGCCTCTTCCTCCTCAGGAGACAACGGCTGCTGCCCCTTCCCACCCACCACGGGCCGCACGTATGTCCGCGTCTCGCTCCGCCCGTTGATCGAAGTCAGCACGATGCCGTCCCCCAACCCGTTGATCATCGCCACGGAGAACGACAACCGCCCGGTCATCTCCGAGAGGGCGTCGTACCGGCAGACGGCCACGTCCCTGATGGCCTTGAGGTCGCCCATGCCCTCGCTCGTCTGTCTGGCGAGCATCCGCTGAGCGTCCTCCACCGTGGCTCTGGCCTGCCGGAGTGCCAGATATCCGATGAATACGCCACTGACCCCGGCGACGACGCCCACGATGACCCATGTCGTAACGAGCACGGCACAGAGGGTAATGGTTCGATCAGGCGAGCTTCCGCCGTTTCGGCAACCAGGACACCAACAACCACAACAAAGCCAGCGCTCCCAGCCCGAACCCGTTCTGCACGATCTTTCCGAGCACGACGCTGACCCCGGGTATGTTCGCGGCCTTCAGCGAGACCCCCCACCAGGGGATCGGCACCACGTAGTACAGCCACACCCCCGCCGCCACCCACACCCTGACCCGATCGCGCCCATCGCCCACGATCGCCCCGAGCACCACGACGACCCAGGCCAGGTGGTGGATCCAGGCGACAGGCGAGAGCAGCACCGCCATCAGGCCGACGAGTGCGACCGCGGTGACCGGATCGTCCGCCTTGTACGCGTCGCGCGCACCCCGGAACCCGTACCAGCCCACCACGGCCACGATCACGATCCAGATCGCGGAGGTCAGCAGATCGGGCATGTACAGGCGGATCAGCATGCCGCGGACCGACTGGTTGGTGGTGGCGGCGTTCGCGCCGAGCCGTTCGGGATCGAGCAGCGCGCTGAACCAGAAATCGGCCGCGTCCTGCGGGATCACCGCGAACGGCAACAACGTGAGCACCGCCGCCGCGAACGCCGCCATGAAGAACGTCCGCCACTGCCTGGTGACCAGCAGATAGATCAGGAACACCCCGGGCGTCAGCTTGACCGCCGTGGCCAGCCCGATCAGGAACCCCCGAGGCCACCACGGCCGCTTCACCACGCAGTCGGCCAGGCAGAGCGCGACCAGCAGGATGTCCACCTGCCCGAAACGCACCTGGTCCCGGATCGGCATCAGGTACGTACAGGCCACCATGAGCACCGCGAAGACCCACGGCGCGTACTTCCGCAAGGTCGTCCAGAGCACCGGCCGGAACGACAACGCCACGGTCACGGCCAACGTGACGAAGATCCCGGCCGTCCACGCCCACTGGGCCGTCTCCCAGGACATCTTGGCCAGGACCACGGCCAGCATGGCCGCGATGGGCGGATACGTGAACGGCAGCAACTGCGGCGCCGGCGTGAAGTAGTCGTACACCGGCCGCCCATCGAGGAGCATCTGCCCGCCGGTACGGTAAACGTCCAGGTCGACCAGCCGTTGATCGTCCGCATTGGTGAGCCACAGGTGAACCAACGGCGCCACGGCCGCCACGACGACGAGGGCCGCGACCCCCCACGCCCACCACTGCCGCCGTATCACCTGGACCTCGCCACTTGTCACGATGTGGCAGGTTACCGTGGCTGTTGTTGATCGAGGGGCACACACCGGGAGTCCGTACATGCCGAACGCCACACCGTACCCGCCTCCTGGCCGGTACGGGGAGCGCCCTGAGCACGGCGAGAGCCTCCGGAACGAGCGGCACCACGCCCACGAAAAGCCCCCTCGCTCCCCGAGCAGCCGAACGGCCATGCGCACCCTTACCGTCCTTCTCCTGAGCTGTGTGGCCTTCATCACCACCGTCCTGGCTCCGGCGGCAGCCAGGGCCACGCAGACGGAAGCGGCGCAGGGGCGGGTAGCCCTCATCGGCGTGCCCGGCCTGGAGTGGAGCGATCTGGAGCAATCTCGAACTCCCCATCTCTGGCGACTGGTCAGCCAAGGCGCCTCAGCCTCGCTCTCGACACGAGCCGTACCACCCCCGAATCGCGGCACCACCTGCCCCGCAGCCGGCTGGCTGACCCTCTCAGCAGGCCAACGAGCCGGTACGGGCGGCAAGGGCTGCACCCCACCCCCCGCTCCCCGACCCACAGGCGGCCAGGGGGCGACGATCCCCACCTGGCCGGCCCTGACCTCCTACCAGTCCGAAACCGGCTACGACGCCCGGCTCGGCACCTTGGGCCAACTGGTGACGGACGCGGGTGGCAAGGTCGCGGCCATCGGCCCTGGAGCCGCACTCGCCGGAGCCGATAAGTCCGGAAATATCGCCACCTATGCCCCCACGCTCGACGGCCTCGACGACCTCTCCCCGTACAACCTGATCGTCTTCGAGGTGGCGGACCTCGCGAACGCCTGGATGCACCGGCCCCCCGACGAGCAGGGTGTCCCGGCCCCTCTGCCCACCGCGACCCGCCAGGCAGCCGTCACGCAGGCCGACCAGCGGATCGGCGCCCTGGTCGGCAAGTTGCCGGCCGGCACGACCATCCTGCTGGCAGGCGTTTCCGACGTCACGCCGAACGCCCACCTCCACGTAGCCATAGCCAGCGGCCCGTCGCCGAACGGCCAGCCGTACCAGCGTGGCTTCCTCACCGCCACCTCCACCCGCCAGGACGCCCTGGTCGCCATCACCGACCTCACGGCCACCACCATCCAGCTCCTCGGCCTGCGCGCCCCACGCGAGGTCGTCGGCCGCCCTTGGCAGCCTGACGGCCCCGCCCCGGCCACCCCGGCCGACACGGTGACGGAACTCGCGGACGGAGACCTCGCCAGCCAGATCCTCCGGGAGGTACGCGGTCCGTTCTTCACCGTCCTCGTCACCGTCCAGCTCCTCTTCTACGCCTGGGCCGCCCTCGCCCTCCGCCACCGTTCCCGCCGCCGCACCCACGCCCTCGACCCGACCCCCTCCCCCGAGACCCACCCCAGCGCGACCCAGGCCGACACCTCAGCCCAAGACCGTCCCGATACAACCGACGCCGCAGCCCAAAGCCACCCCGACCCGACCAGCCACGCGCCCCAAAACCATCCCGACACAACCGGTACCGCACCCCAAAGCCACCCCGACCCGACCAGCCACGCGCCCCAAAACCATCCCGACGTAAGTGGTGCTGCAGCCGAAAGCCACCCCGACACAATGAGCCACACGGCCCAAATCCGCCCCGACGTAACTGGTGCCGTCGCTGCCGCCGATCGGCGGCACACGTCTGGTCAGGGCTCCATGGCCATCGATCTGGCGAGCGCCTCAAAGCTGCTGAAGGCCGTGCAGATCGTGGCGGTGGCCAGCGGGGCCATTCCCGTCTCCACGTTCCTGGCGCAGCTGGTGCCGTGGTGGACCCTGCCGGTGCCGATGTTGTCGGTGATCGTGACGATCCTCGGCATCGCCGGCCTGATCACCGCCGTGGCATTCGCCGGTCCGTGGCGTGCTCATGTGCTGGGCCCCTTGACGGTGGTCGCCTCCATCACCTCCCTCGCGCTGCTCATCGACGTCATGACGGGCTCCAAGCTGCAGGTGAACGCCGTGACCGGGTATGAGCCCGTGACCGGGGGGCGCTTCTACGGGTTCAGCAACATCGCCTTCGCCGTCTACTCCACCGGCACCGTTCTCGGGCTGGCCGGGGTGGCTCAGTGGCTGCTCGGCAGGGGTTTGTCCAGGGTCGTGGTCGTCACGGTGTGCGCGTTGTACGGGGGGTTCGCGGTCTTCGCGGATGGGTGGCCTTCGTGGGGCGCCGACTTCGGCGGTGTGCCGGCTTTCGTGGTGGGTCTAGCCGTCTTTCTCATCCTGCTTTCGGGCAGGCGCGTGTCGATCCTGAGGCTCTTGTTCGTTGCTTTGCTAGGGGCCGTGCTGGTGGGCGCCCTTTCGGTGTTCGACTGGCTGCGTCCCGACGATCAGCGGACCCACCTGGGCAACTTCGTACAGCAGATCATCGACGGGCAGGCGTGGACCGTGGTCGCCCGCAAGTTCGGTGCCATGATCGGCGTAACCGTCGGCAACTGGTCACTGACCCTCCTTTCCCTGGTCGCGCTGTCCTTTCTGTTCCTGGTGCTCGCCCGCCCCTCGCGCTGGGGCGCCTCCGCGCTCGGCCAGGCCTACCACCTGGCTCCGACGCTCAGGGCGGGCTTGTTCGGCGCCCTCACGTGTGCCTTCGTCGGCTTCCTCATGAACGACTCGGGCATCGCCATCCCCGCTATGGCGCTAACGGTGGCGGTGCCGCTGACGCTGGCTGCCTGTGTCCGCGCCCTGCAGCTCGCCACGCCCACAGAACCAGAGCCGCCGTCAGAGCCAGCAGGACCCACGCGAGCTGAGGCCTGACCACGGTCCTGAGCCATTCGAGGTCCGCAGGCTGGCGATCCACCCGCGCGGGCAGATAGGCGAGCGACAGGACCAGCAGGTGCGCGACCACGAACTGATCCACGGCGGAGGCGGTCACCAGCGCCAGCAGCCCGAGCGCGAGCCCGTCGTACCAGGGCAGGATGTAAGGGGTGGCGAACAGATATGCCACCACCAGCGCGGTGGCCACGACCGGCGCCTCCAAGCCGCCCGCCGTCGCCGATCCCTGCGATCCCTGCGATCCCTGCGATCCGATCGTGTCGTTCCGCGCCTGCAGAGCTCCGGTACGGCTCGCGGCCAGGCGGAGCAGAGACCAGGCCACCAGCACGAGGATCAGCACTGAGCCGATCTGGATTTCCGCCCGGTAGGCGCTGCCGGTGCCGACCACGGACTGGAACCAGCCCTGGACGAGCTTCCAGAACGAGGCGTGCGAGATCGACTTGCTGGTGCGCGTCACCGGAGTGATCGCCTCTGGCCCTGCGATCGCGTACCCGATGATCACGACCGCCAGGGCGGTCACCGCCACGAGGGCCAGGCGGGCTGGGCGGCGACGTAGCTCCCAGGCCGGCCCCAGGGCCACGAGGCCGGCGTTGATCTTGATCGCCACGCCGAGGCCGAGCAGGAAGCCGGAGCCCATGGGACGGCCTCTGGCCAGGAGTGCTGCGACCATGCAGGCAATGGCGAGGGTGTCCACGTGCAGACCTGCCACGAGGTGGTAGAGCAGGAGCGGGTTGGCCGTCCAGAGCAGCGCCGCTCGAAGGCGCCTGGCCGGGTCATCCCTGGTGAACCGATCGATCAGGAGGCCTGTCGCGATGAAGGCGGCGGCGTTGAAGAGGGCCAGCATGAAGATGGTCAGCCGGAGGGAGTCTCCGCCGATCCAGCTCGCCGTTGCTTGCAGGGCCGTGGCCACCGGGCCGTAGACGCTCGGCTCCTCACGCCACGGCTTCTCGACGGCGTCGGCGATCGGGTCGCCGGGCAGGTCGATCGCGCCATGGGTATACGGGCTGAGGCCCAGGGTCACCATGCGGCCGTAAGCCGCGTAGTTGAGGTGGTCACCAGAACCTGAGGGTGGCAGGAACGCGAGAATCGCGGCGGCCGCGCAACCGACGAGCACCAGGAGCCGGGCGCTGGGCAGGGTGAAGGCGACCCCTCCAGGGGTCCGGGCCAGGAGTCTTGGGCCTCGGCCCGTGCCGGACCCGCTGCCGGGTGGAGTGGCGCCGGCATCGCCTGTGGTCTGCGCCGCCGGGTCCGTCGTGGCTGTCGTGGCTGGGGCGCGGAGCATGGTCAGCGCGATGAGGAGGCCGAGGGCGCCGAGGAGGAGCGAGGCCGCGGCGAGGGCGATCACCAGATGCTCGTCGGGGTGGGCGTCGAACGAGTAAGGCGGGTGCCAGGCGGGGCCGCTCAAGGCGGGGATCATCGGTGAAGGGCCCAGCAGGCCGATGATGATCGTCAGCAGGATCGAGGCGCCGATCGCCGTCGTGGCCAGCCTGGGGAGCCAGCCTCGTGCCTTTTGCTGCCGCGTCTGCGAAGTCACCGGGAAATTCCAGCACACTCGCGAAGGAGTTTCGGCTGGATGGTGGCTTCCTGTGGATGAAGGGACGCGAGACACGCTTCCTGTGGATAACGTCTTCCTGCGGTGCGGGTGGCCTGCACAGGCGATCTCGCTTCTCGAGATCACATGATGGGGCTTGCTCACTGAGGGTGGGAGCTATCGCGCTATGTGCTCGGCTTTCGGCTCCCCCGCCGCTGCAACGGCCGGTTCTTTCGCGCTACGTGATCACTCTCGGCCTCCCCGCCGCTGCGGAGGCCGGTTCTTTCGCGCTACGTGCTCGTTGTCGGCTCCCCCGCTCCGGCGGGAGCCGTGTCTCTTGCGCTGCATGCTCGCTTTCGGCCCCCGCTCAGGCGAAGGCCGGGTCTCTTGTGGCGAACCAGCACTGATTCACGTGAATCAGTGCGATCACATGGATTTGCGCTTATCAGCGAACCAGTGCGGATCAGCCTGAACCAGCCGTCCACAGCAAGCCCGGCACAAGACCGGGCCGGCCGCTGGGCGGCCCGGCGGGGAAGCGGGGCATGGACCTGGGCGTCCGTATCCGCGTTGACGGGCGGTCACACCTGTTGCCGGCCGGAGGTGGGACGGATCTTTCGGGGTACGAAGGCCGCCCCAGACGTGGGGATGCGGGCGACCTCGTTCATGGTGGGCGAACCCACACCGTCGGCACGGCGCATGGCGGCATGGAGGCATGGGCGTGACGGTCAACGGGTGGGGCGCAGTTTGTTGAGGTTCTGGACGATGAAGGGCTCCCGGGTGGCCAGTGCGCGTGCCACGTCCCGCAGTTGTCTCGCGCGGTGAAGCTGCGCCCGCCAGTCCGTTCCGGTGGCCCGGTGCGCCATCTCCACCTCGACCTCGGCGATCCGGTACCCCTTGCGCAACAGGTCGATCGTCAGCGCCGTCTCCACGCCGAACCCATGCGCCAGCGGCTGCGCCGCCTCGAAGGCGGCTCTGGTGAGGCAGCGTTGGCCGTTGAGCGGCTGGGCCGGGTCGAAGCCGGTGGCCCGGCGGATTCCCTCTTTCGACAGGCGTACGACTAAGCCGTGGCCGCCGAGTTTGACCCTGGTCGTGAACACGGCGATGGTCATGTCGGCTTCGGCCGCGCGTACGGGCTCGATGAGGGGCGCTGCGGCTTGGGCCGTCTCGCCCAGGTCGGCGTCGAGGAAGAGGAGGTGGCGAGGAGCGGCGTCCTCTTCGTCCAGAATGCGGACTGCCTCCGCGCCGGTCTCCATCGCGGCGGCCTTGCCCCTGTTACGGCTGTGCCGCACCACTCGGGCACCGGCCGCGCGTGCCACCCTGCCCGTCTGGTCCATGGAGCCGTCGTCCACGACCACGACCAGGTCCACGCCCGGCAGAGCCGCGGCTGCCGTGACGGTGTCCGCGATCCTGTCGGCTTCGTTGGCGGCCGGGATGATGACCGCGGTGTCACCGCTCATCGGGCCGTCACCTCCGCGAAGGTTGCGGCCATCGCCGTGCGCGAGAAGGACACGGCTCTAGCCGTGCACGAGACACCGTTCCGAGCGTGCGGCACGGAACCGCTGCCGCCACTTCCGTCCGCGCCTCGACGCCACCACACCTCTCCCGAACACGAGGGCCGCCCGTGTCCAGCATGCGGAGTGCGATGGGCCCGGAGAGCCCGAGTGGCCCCCCGGCGCGCGCGTGCGAATCCCGTCATGATCCCTCGGTTATGAGGAACTCCTGCGGCACCTCATCATGCACGGTGAACACCGAGTCAAGCCCGGTCACCTGCAGAATCTTGCGTACGGCAGGACGTGGCGCGGCGACGTCGAGCGCCCCTCCCTGCTCCTTCATTCGTTTGAGTGCCGACAGCAGTACGTTCATCCCCGTGGAGTCGCAGAAATCCACGGCGGACATGTCGATGACCACCCGGCTTGGCCCCTCCTGCAGCAGCCGAGTGAACTCGGACTGCAGGTGAGGCGCCGTGTACAGGTCGATTTCTCCGGTGATGGCAACGAGTGCGCATCCGGCATGTGATCGAGTCGAGACCTTGAGCTCCACATGGGCAGGCTAGCGGCGCGGAGGCTTCCGGTCACGTTGTCACGCCGATAGGGCAACCACAGGTTTTTGTCCTCCGTTTGGGCTCCATGAAAACGGAGAGTACGCGAAGCTTGACAGCGTGACACTGCGACCGGCGTCGGTTCATGGAGAAGGAGGGGCTGGGGCACGACTGGCGGGCCCCGCATCGATGAAAGCCGAGCAACCTGAAGATCCGCAGCGCCAAGGACTCCGGGAACATCTGGAGACCATCCTCATCCGCACAGATAAGGCCACTTCATGGCATGACGAAGCCGGGCACCTCCGCGGCCTGGTGAACCACGAAGGTTATGTCCCCATCCGCACCCGCCTCGCGGTCGACGACCTGGACTTCCTCGCCGGTGCTCGGACGGACTTGCTCAGATTCGCGGAGCTCGGGCTCAGGTTGCTCGATCTCCATCAGCCGCGCGACGCGGGCGGCATCACCAGCGACACCGCCCATCCGATCTTGCGGTGCCGGAGCTGCATGTGGCGCTGGCCCTGCCCGACATTTCGGGCGATATCGGAATCGTTCGGGAGCACCAAGGACAAGCCGGAGACCACACTCCCGGAGAGCGCCTGAGCCCGGACAGGGGGGCGATCGTCAGCCACTGACCAGGGGGAGCCGGATCTCGAACCGGCACCCGGGCCCGTCGTTGACCACCTCGATCACCCCGTCGTGCGCCTCCACGATCCCTTGCGCGATGGCCAGCCCCAGTCCGGCCCCACCGTCAGCACCAGGAGTACGAGCAGCCTCCCCCCGGAAAGCCACCTCGAACACCCGAGTCAGATCCTCCTCGGGAATCCCCCCGCAACAGTCGGCGACCGACATACAGGCCATCCCCGAGTCATCCACCCCGGCCCGCAGCAGCACGGTCCGGTCGGACGGCGTGTGCCGGATGGCGTTGACCACCAGGTTGCCCAGAGCCCGCCCCAGCGCCCCCGCGTCGGCCTCCACCGGCACGGCTGCCGCCGCCTCGGCCGTGAGCCGTACGCCCTTGGCCCTGGCCAGTGGCTCGGCGCCGGCCAGGGTGTCCGCGACGAGGTCGGCCAGCCCGATCCTGGCCCGGGTCAACCGCAGGGCCCCGGCGTGGATGCGCGACAGCTCGAACAGGTCGTCCACCATGGACGACAGCCGCTCCACCTCCAGCTTGATCTGCGCGTGGTAGCGAGCGACGGTCTCGGGGTCCGAGACCACCCCGTCCTCCAGCGCCTCGGCCATCGCCCGCATCCCGGCCAGCGGAGTGCGCAGGTCGTGGCTCACCCAGGCGACGAGCTCCCGCCGCGCCCCCTCAAGGGCCTGCTCGCGGGCGTAGGCCTCCTCCAGGGTGCCGGCGATCGTCTGCAGCTCGGCCGGCAACCCCTGAGGCGCGGCGAACGGCATCTCGCGCACGGCGGCCACCAGCCGCCTGCTCTCCCCCACCACCCGTCTGGCCACTACGAACGCCACCCCGAGCCCCACCAGCCCGCCCACGGCCACCACGCTGAGCACGGTGTCCTTGACCGGACCCGCGATGATCATCTTCATGGTGATCGCCACGACCCCCGCCAGGGTCGCCGTCACGGCCACCACCACGACCACGGCCAGCATGACCCCGATGGACCGCGTACGCAGGCGCCACATCACCCCGATGCCCGCGAGCGCCACGATCAGCCCGAGCCCGGCCGTGACGGCCACCACCATCGGCAGGTCGACCACGGCGACCACAGACGACGCAGACGGCTCCTCGACCGCGTACGACACCGGCCGGCCGCCGATCCCGGCCATCGCGGACGACACCGGCAGCCCGCCGACCCCGGCCACCCCATACAACGCCGGCAGCATGGCGGCCATCAGGAGCCCGCGAAGGGCTCATACCGGTATCCGACCCCCCACACCGTGACGATCCTCCGCGGCTCGGTCGGATCCGGTTCGATCTTCTCCCGCAGCCGCCGGACGTGCACGGTGACGGTCGAGGAGTCCCCGAACGACCACCCCCACACCTGACTCAGCAGCGCGGCCCGGCTGAAGGCCTGCCGCGGGTTACGCATCAGGTGAGCGAGCAGGTCGAACTCCCGAGCCGTCAGCAGCACCTCCTGCCCGCGCAGGCGCACCTCGTGCGCCCCCACGTCCACCACCAGGTCCCCGTCACGCAGCACCCCGGTGCCGCCCGTCACGGAGGCCCCACGGGCCCGCCGCAACACCGACTGCACCCGCAGCGCCAGCTCGCGCGGGCTGAACGGTTTGGTCACGTAGTCGTCGGCCCCGGTCTCCAGCCCGACCACCCGGTCGATCTCCTCGCCGAGCGCGGTGAGCATGATCACCGGGACCGGCCAGCGCTCCCTGAGCTTCCTGCACACCTGTAGCCCGTCGATCTTGGGCAGCATCAGGTCGAGCACCATGAGGTCGGGCGGATGGGCGAGGGCCCGGCGCAGCGCCTCGACGCCGTCGCCCACGCACTCGACCTCGTGCCCGTCCCGCTCCAAGTAGCGCGCCACGACCTCGGAAACGGTCGGATCATCATCGACCACCAGGATGCGCGTGTTCACTCCATCACGGTACGGCCGCAGGGCCGCCACAGGACGCCGCAGGACCCTGATGGGACAAGGACGTCATTGGTTCGTAAGCCTCGCGGATCATGCCCGGACGACGTACGGTAGCCCCATGGGTAGAGTCGTGATGCTTGTGCTGGGGACCTTGCTGGGTCTCTTCGTGCTGTTCAATTTCGTCCTGCCGATGCTGGTGGGCCTGGTCCAGATCGCTCTGATCATCGGAGCGGTCGCTCTGCTCGTCTTCATCGCGGTCGCCGTGGTCGGCAAGTCCTCGCGTTCGCAATGACCTTGCTGTTCGACCCGTGGCTGGTCGGGATCACCATGGTGGCGATCCTGCTGCTGGCCACGTGGGCGGCCACGCTGCTGCCCATCCTCGGCGGTGAGCCGGCCGGCTTTCCGCTGATTTACGCGCGCCGAACGGCCTTCCAGCGCCAGCGCGACCCCGACGCCGCCGGACGGCCGCGTCCACGAGCTCCGTGAGCCTGCCCCGCTTCCGGTCAAGCGGGGCTCCTCGGCACGAGTGAGCCCTTTCCTCGTCGCGTGAGAAATCAGGGCTCATGATCGATTCTCTTGTCACGTTCGTCATCAGCATGTCCGGCGGCCACGCCGCACTCGGGATCGTGCTGTTCACCCTCGCCGTACGCCTCCTGCTGCTGCCGCTCAACGTCCGCCAGGCCAGGACCATGAAGCTCCGCGAGCGGCTGGCGCCCAAGCTTCGCGAGCTGCGTAAGCGCTACGAGCGCAATCCCGAGCGGCTGGTCAAGGAGACGTCAGCGCTCTACGCCAAGGAAGGCAGCTCGCCGTTCGCGGGGTTCCTGCCGATGCTGGCGCAGTTGCCGTTCATGTGGCTGATGTACCGGGTGGCCACGCATCCGACCGCGCTCGCCGGTCATGACCTGTTCGGGGCTCCGCTGGGACAGCAGGTGGCAGGCGTGGTGGCTAATTTCGGTCTGGCCAGTGCACCGGTTTTGGTCTTTGTTGCGGTCATTCTGCTGGTCGCAGCGGTGGCCTGGCTCTCCGCCAGGCAGATCAAGGTCACGGAGGAGCAGCCGGAGCTGATGCGGAAGCTCATGCCGCTGATGCCGTACGGCTCCGTGCTGGCCGTGCTGGTGCTCCCCCTGGCGGCCGGCGTCTACCTGCTCGCCTCCACGGCGTGGGCTGTCAGCGAGCGCGCCGTGCTCTCGGCCCGGCCGCTCGGCACCGCCTGACAGGCCGGCCTAGCCGGCCTCGCGCAAGGCTGCGACCTGCCCGTTCATCGACCCTTTCGGAGCGGGCAGGATCGCCCACACCGTCGTCGTGTCACCGTCGTGCCGAACCCCCCAGCTCTCAGCCACGTATTCCACGATGCCCAGCCCACGGCCCCCGAGCGAGGACAGGGTCGGGCGTCCCGCCCGCGGCTCCGTCGCCGCACCCCCGTCGCTCACCGCCACTTCGATGTGATCGTCGCTGCGCAACCAGGCGACCCGAACCATGCCCGACGGCAGCGGATGCGCGTGCCGGAGCGCGTTGCTCAGCAACTCGCTCACCACGAGCACGGCATCGTCGATCGCAGCGGTAAAGACCCCATTTTCCTGCAGGTCAGTGCTCAGACGCTGGCGGGCAACGGCGACGCTGGACGGCGCGTACGGCAGCAGCACCACGCTTGACACACCCACCTCCCCGTTACCTGTGCCCCCGCGGGAACACTCCCCGGTACGACCGAAATGCCCCGTTACTCAATCCCAGAAACCGCATCTCGATCACAGCTTGTACACATTGGACGATAGATCAGCTCAACCGTGACCACCTCGTTACCGCATCGGTGTGTCGGATCCGATAGGGGAAGCACAGCCGAGAACGAGACGCATTCTCGTGCCGCCCCCAGGTCTCGGATGAGCACTCACATCTCCCCCCTGCGCCCTGGCGAGGCTGCGGACGATGTAAAGCCCGAGCCCCACTCCACCAAACCGTCTCCGGTCCCCGCTGTCCACCTGGACGAACCGCTCAAAGATCCGCTCCCGGTCAGGCGGGGCGATACCGACTCCCTCGTCATCCACGACCACGACCACGTCGTCGTCCTCCGGCCAGGCCTCAACGCTGATCAATCCACCCGCAGGTGAATATTTGAACGCGTTCTCCAGCAACTGCCCCAGAACGATGTCCGTAGCCAGCGCGTCCCCCAGCACCCGCGGCAGGCCGTCGGGGATGATCACCTCAACGCGGTGCTTGTCCGACAACACGGGCAGTCCGAGCGTGGCCGCGTGGATCCGCTCGGCCAGATCGAACACCTCGATCCGCACCTTCAGCTCATCCGCGCCCGCCCGGGAGCCGAGGAGCAGGTGGTCCATGAGCCGGCCCAGCGATCTGGACCGCTCGGCGATCGTGTGCACGGCCGAGCGGCGTTCGAGGTCGGTCAGTTTGTCCCAGCGCGCGTCCAGCGTGCTGGCGAACCCCCGCACGATCGTGATCGGCGTCCGCAGCTCGTGGCTGGTCGTCGCCAGGAACAGGTCCTTGGCCTCCTCCAGCTCCTTGGCCGTGGTGACGTCACGGAAGTCGATGACGACCTCGCCGGTCTCCTCGATCCGCGCGCTCACCACGTCCAGCCACCGGCCGGTCTCCATCTGGAACGTCACCTTCTCGCCCGGCTCGGGCAGCGGGAACGGCGGCGGCCCGCCGATGACGGCCTCGGCGGGAAAGGCGGTCAGCTCGGCGGCGGCCGGGTTCCAGCGCACCACGCGACCGGCGCCGTCGAGCACGGCGATCCCGTCGGCGCTGGCGTCGAACACCGCCCGCTCGTGCGCCCGCTGCCGCACGGCCTCCTGGTAGGCCACCGCGTTGCCCACGGCGATGCCCGCATGGCCGGCCAGCAGCTCCAGCAGCTCCAGCTCCAGGTGTCCCGGCGTGCGCCGGGCGAACAGCGCGTACAGAGCGCCGTACGGCCGCCCGCCGACGGCGGCCAGGCCCAGCGCGATGGTGTGCAGTCCGCTCAACCGGGCCCAAACCAGGTCGTCCAGCCCGTCCGACTGCAGCAGGACGGTTTTGCCGGTCCGTAAAAGTTTGTCCACGAGGCTGGTGCGGAGATCGGTGGTGGTGCCGCGGAGCGTTTCCGGCAACTGGTACGTGCTGACCAGCCGCAGCCGATCCTCCTCGATGAGCACGAACCCACCCGCGTCGGCCCCGGTGAGCTCGGTCAGATTGGCCGAGATCCGGTCGAGCACGGCGGGCAGCTCCAGCTCGGAGTTGATGTCGCCGACCACGTCGGTGAGCCGGCGCACCAGCCGGTCACGGCGGGCCATCCGGCTGCGCGCGACGTCGTCGGCCTGGGCCAGGAAGTGCACGCAGACGTAGCCGGCCACGGCGCTGCCCAGGCGCAGCGCGGAGATGTCGACCCGCACGTCGAGCGCGGTTCCGTCCCGGCGCAGACGCTTGGTGCGCAACGACACCTGGCCCCCGGTGCGCACCCGTTCCAGCACGGCGTTGTGCTCGGCGCTCAGCTCGTCCGGCACGATCGCCGCCCGCCGGCCGAGCATCTCCGCAGCCGTCCAGCCGAACAGCCGTTCGGCCGCGTCGTTCCAGACGAGCACGCCCTGGTCCCTGTCCAGCGCCACGACGGCGTTGGGTGAGCTGGCGAGCACCGCACGAGCGATCTCGTCGTCACTACCGGCCCATTCGTCCCCCACTACTCCATAGTGCACGCGGCACGGTGAGTGCGGCGGGCGATCCGTCCGATACGCTGCGGTCACGGTGATTCTCGGCGGCTGGGGAGGGTGAGAGGTATGTCGAGCGGCGATCTCGATGCCCTGCTGCGGGTGACCTCCAGCACCTACCGGGGCGACACCCCGCCGGACATCGCGTTCGGCACCTACGACGGCGCGGTGGGGCAGTTGGTGCTCGCCGTGACGGGCAAGGGCATCGCGGCCTGCAGCTTCGAGCCGGAAAACGACGTCTTCGAGCTGGTCACCCGGCATGTGGGCTCCTACATCGGGCCGGACGCCCGCCGCCTCGACCCGGTGCGCAGGGAGCTGGACGCCTACTTCTCCGGCCGGCTGCGCGCCTTCACCACGCCGGTCGACCTGGCGCTCGCCACCGCGTTCGCGCGCACGGTGCTGCAGAAGACGATGGCGGTCCCCTACGGCACCACCACGACGCTGGAGCGGATCGGCGAGAGCATCGGCCGGCCGCGCGCGCTGCGCGCGATCGGCAACGCGCTGGCCTCCAACCCCGTCTGCGTGGTCGTGCCCTGCCACCGCGCGGTGCGCGAGGACGGCGCGCTCGGCGACTACGCGGGCGGCCCGGCCGCCAAGCAGCATCTGCTCAACGTCGAGCGCCGCGCCGCCGCAGCGACCCGATGAGCAGCGTGACCAGCGCGGCCACCAAGGCCCCGCCGAGCGCGCCGTTCATCCACGGTTGCCGGGTGAAGCCGATCGCGTCGCGGACCGCGGCCCAGAAGCCGTCCCACGGCTCGATCGTCAGCGTCGAGGTCGTCAGCCAGTAGGCGGCGAAGCCGAGCGCCCACGGCACCAGCATCGACCAGCGTGAGGGCGCGTTCTCCTCGGTGTTCCAGCGGTGGGAGCCGCCGAGCACGAAGTAGTCGACGGCCAGCACCGCGAACATCGGCACGAACACCGCGCCGATCACGCCGAGGAACGCGCCGTACGACGTGACGTCCACGATCAGGGCGATCGCGACGGTGAGCACCCCGATGGCGACGGAGAAGACCCGCCGGTCCACGCGCGGCATCAAATTCTGCAGCGAGACCGTGGTGGAGTAGACGTTGGCGAAGGACTGGTCGGTCTCGCGCAGCACCAGGATGCCGAAGAACAGCGCGCCGGCGGGCACCGCCACGAAGGGGGCGAACACCGCCGTGCTGTCGGCCAGCACCGCGTCGGCCCCGGCGATCGCCACCGCGTAGACGCCCAGCCCCAGGCAGGCGACCTGCGCCAGCGTGTAACCGCCGACCACGCCGGTGAACGCGGCCCTGCTGGACCTGGAGTGCCGGGCGAAGTCGGCCGCCATCGGCACCCACGACACCGACAGCGCGATCACGTAGTCCACGGCCGGCGCGAACGCCGTCCAGGACCCGCCGGTGTGCGCGGGGGCCTCGGTCAGGAAGAACCAGGCGAACCAGACCATCGACACGACCACGCCGGCGGTGACGTACCGCCGCAGGATGCGTACCGAGCCGAGCGGCCAGATCGTCAGCGCGGTCGTGAGCACGCCCGCCACGATCACCCACACCTGGTACGGCACCGCGCCGAAGATCGCGGTGGCCGCCTTGGCGATCACCCACAGCTCGAACGCGCCCCAGCCGAGCATCTGCACGATGTTCAGCACCGTGGGAACGTAGGAGATCCTGGCCCCGAACAGCCCCCGGAGCAGCACCATCGCCGGCTGTCCCGTGTGGGTGCCGGGGATCGCCGAAAGACCCACCATGGCCGTGCCGACCAGGCTGCCGACCACGGCCGCCACGAGCGCGGCGGCCAGGCTGAGCGGGGCGTTGCCGAGCGGATCGAGCAGGAACAACGCCCCGGAGAAGCCCAGGAGGCTGACGCCCAGGTTCGCCCAGAGCGCGCCCTGGTCGAGCACGCCCAGGGTTTTGGGCGGCTTTCCTGCGAGAGTCAGGGGAACTTCGTCGGCGACATGCGACATCGCACACTCCCTACGCCGGCATTACCCGGACAGGTTCAGGCGGTCGGCAGCGGATTTCTAGCTGCCCTCTCAGCCCGGCACCCCGAGCTCCCGCGACGATCTGTAGTTTTCGCCCTCATCATGTCATAGAGGGGCGTGTCAGGCGACGAACGGCTCCTGCCCGGTCTCACTGACCATCGGGCGCCGCGCGGCCTCCCACGACTGCATGCCGCCGCCCACGTTGACCGCGTCGCGCCCGCCCTGGTCGAGCCAGGAGGCGACCTGCCACGAACGCCCGCCGACCCGGCAGACGACGTAGACCGTCTGGTCGGCCGGCACCTCGTCGACCCGCTGCTGGATCTGCGTCATCGGGATGTGCACGGCCTCGGGCGCGTGCCCGGCGAGCCATTCGTCCTGCTCCCGGACGTCGAGCAGATAGGCATCTGCGGGAACGGCGCTGGCCTCGATCTCACGAACGGTCATGACTCCATCATCTCGCGCCGCACGTCGTGCCTGGTACGCGCGCCGGACCGGGTCATTTGAGCAAGCGGGACAGGCGGCGGTCGGCCAGCGGCTTGCCGCCCGTCTGGCAGATGGGGCAGTACTGCAGCGAGGAGTCGGCGAACGACACCTCGCGGATGGTGTCGCCGCACACGTCGCAGGGCTGCCCAGCCCGGTTGTGGACCCGCAACCCGGACTTCTTCTCCGCCTTGAGGTCCTTGGCCGCCAGCCCGTGCGCCCGCTCGACCGCCACCCGCAGCGTGTCGACGATGGCCTCGTGCAGGTCGGCGATCTGCGCGTCCGTCAGCGTCGCCGCGATCTTGAACGGGGACATTCTGGCCGCGTGCAGCACCTCGTCGGAGTAGGCATTGCCGATGCCGGCGATGATCTTCTGGTCGCGCAGCAGGCCCTTGATCTGGGTGCGGTTGCCGCCCACGATGCCCTTGAGCGCGGCCACGGTGAAGGACTCGGCGAGGGGGTCGGGGCCGAGGGCGGCGACACCGGGCACATCATCCGGATTTTTCGTGACATAGACGGCTAGGCGCTTCTGCGTCCCCGCCTCGGTCAGCTCGAACCCCGGCGCCAGGCCCTCGTCGTCGGGCGTCAGCCGGACGCGTACGGCGAGCGGGCTCTTGCCAGGACGGACGGGCTTGGCGCCCGTGAGGTCCTCCCGCCAGCGCAGCCACCCCGCCCTGGCCAGGTGGATGACCAGGTGCAGCCCGTCGCAGTCGAGGTCGAGGAACTTGCCGTGCCTCGACACGCCGGTGACGGTGAGCCCGCCGAGCGCGGTCACCGGCGGATCGAAGGTCTTGAGCGCCTGGAAGCCGACCACGTCGACGCCTGCGATCGTGCGGCCCACCGCCCGCTCGCGCAGAAAGTGGGTGAGAGACTCCACTTCGGGAAGTTCCGGCATGGCACCAGAGTACGATGCGCGCCCGGCTGTCCACAGCCTGTGGAAACTACGGCACGTTCCAGAAGGCCAGCTCGTGCGCCATCCCCTCGGCGAACAGAGCCTCCGCCCGCGCGGGGTCAGGGTCGGCCTCGTCGATCATCTGCCCGATCCGCACGGTGAGCGCCGCGAACCCGGGATCCGCGTACGTGTCCACCCAGGCCCGATATCTCGGCTCAGCAGGCGGATTCTCCGCCAAAATCCGTCCAAGACTCGAATATCCCCACATGCACGGATACAGCGCCGCCAGGCCCTCCCCGTACGACCCCGCCGACTCCAGCAGGAACGCCGTGTACGCCGCACACGCCGGCCCCTTCACCGCCCCCTCCAGATCGGCCCCGAACTCCGCCGACATCGACCGGTGCAGGCTCAGCTCGTCGTGGTAGGTCGTGTGCGCCAGATCCACCAGGTCGCCCAGATGCGCCGCGGGCGCCCGCCAGGCCAGCCGGGCGAACACCCGCACGTAGTCCAGCAGGAACAGGTAGTCCTGCTCCAGCCACGACCGGAACACCGGCTCCGCCAGGTCGCCCCGCCCGATCCCCACCACGGTGGGATGGTCGAGCTGCGCCTTCAGCAGCGGCCGGCCGATGGCGTGCAATCTCTCCGAGACACTCATGGCTGGGAGGTTAGCCGGGCGCCGTGACAGCGCCCGGCCAAGGCCGCGGGGCTCAGTTCGCGTCGAGGATGTTCTTCGGCACCGGCTTGTCGTTCTTCAGCGCCTCGAACAGGGCCAGGGCCTTCGTCCTGTCCCACTTGACCGCAGCGCCGCCCCCGGCCACGATCTCGTTGCCGCCGAACGGCACCACCGTCGTCACCGGGCTGTCGCCCATCGCCAGCCCCAGCGAGAGCAGGTCGAACGCGCCCGTGGTGGAGTCGACCTCGACCGCGTCCGTGGCGCTCATCGCCAGCGGGATCGAGGTGAAGGGGTTGATCAGCACGCCGGGGCTGGCCGCCTTCTTCACGACCGCCCCCAGGAACTGCCGCTGCCGCTTGGTGCGCTCGAAGTCGGGCAGCGCGCCGCCCTTGCGGGTGCGTACGTAACCGAGGGCCTGGGAGCCGGTGAGCGTCTGCGTGCCCTTCTTGAGCTTCAGCCCCGCCTTCGGGTCGTCCACGTCGGCGCGGACGTTGATCTCGACCCCGCCGATGGCGTCCACGATGTCCACGAAGCCGGCGAAGCCGATCTCCATGTAGTTGTCGAGGTGCACTCCGGTGGCGCTCTCCACGGTGCGGACCAGGAGCTTCGGCCCGCCGATCGCGTAGGCGGAGTTGAGCTTGTCACGCCCCTTGCCGGGAATGGTGACCGCCGAGTCGCGCGGCAGGCTGACCAGGGTCGGCTTGTCGCCGCCGTCGGGGACGTGCAGCAACATCATGGAGTCCGTGCGCTGGCCGACGGCCCGGCCCGTGGCGAGCTTCTTGCGCTGGGCCGCCGTCAGGCCCTTGCGGCTGTCGGAGCCGACGAGCAGCCAGTTGGTGCCGGGGGTGTCGGCGGGACGGCCCTCGTATTCGTCCAGCACGCCGTCGATCCCGGCCAGCCGGGAGTCGATCCAGAAGAACATCCCCACGGCCGCCACCAGGAGCACCACCAGCACCCCCGCGACGATCTTCAGGATCGTCCGGCCCGACATCCGCTTGCGCGGCCCTCTGGGCGGCCGGCCGGCCGGCTCGTCCTTCGACCGCAGCGGCTTGACGGGGCTGCCGCCGGAACGTTCCCTGCCGTAGACGCGCGCGCCGCTCTTGGGCGGCGGCGACCCGGACGGGGACGCCGCAGGGGCCGGGGACGCGGCCGGAAGCTTGTGCGTGGGCGCGGCCCCGCCGGACGGGGCCTGGTGTGCGGGCGCACCCCCCGAGCGCAGGCCGTCGGCGGGCCTCGGCGGCAACGGGCGGCCGTCGCCTGGCGAGCGCATGGCCCTCGTCCGGTCGTCCTCAGACACGTTCGTCTCCCCTTCGGCTTGCCATAGACGCTACGTCCAACCCCCAGCCAGTGCAGACGTCTGACCAAGATTCGTCTAGGGAAAAGTACCCGGAACCAGCACCTCGGCACGGATTCCGCAAAATCCGCGGGATCCGGCGAGACGTCATCGATGCGGAGAACACACCACCGGACGGCCGGCGCCGGGTCCCGACATATTCGTACAGCGGGACCGGCTGGATCCCCGGCCCAGCAGCCCCGCCGTGTTCGGAGGCCACCGCGGAAACATAGACGCCACCTGTTTCGTTACGGTTATGGACGACCTCTATCGAAGGGAAGATCGTGTCCGCTCCGGACTCATGGAGTCTTTGCCCGTGCGCGGGCACGGGTTCCTCTGAGAGCGGCTCACTCCGGTGAGCGCTTATTTGGGCCTTCTGGCCCTCTTCATTCTTACTGCGGCGACCGGTTACTTCGTCGCCCAGGAATTCGCCTTCGTCGCCGCCGACCGCTCCCTGCTGCGTGAGCAGGCCGCCGCGGGCGACGCGGCCGCCGAGAAGGCGCTCAAGGTGACCTCCCGGCTGTCCTTCATGCTCTCGGGCGCGCAGCTCGGCATCACGGTGACGGCGCTGCTCGTCGGTTTCCTCGCCGAGCCGTCGATCTCGGTCATCGTCCGGCCCTGGCTCGACGGCCTGGGCCTGTCCGAGGGCATGATCTCCGGTCTCTCCGTGGCCGCCGGCGTGCTCGTGGCCACGGTGGTGCAGATGGTGCTCGGCGAGCTGGCGCCCAAGAACCTCGGGATCGCCAGGCCGGAGCCGGTGGCCAAGTTCCTGGCCGGCTCGACGCTGCTCTATCTGGCGGTGGTCGGGCCGGTGGTCCGGCTGTTCGACTCGGCCGCCACGGGCCTGCTCAGGCGTCTCGGCATCGAGCCCGTCGAGGAGGTCGAGCACGGCGCGACGCCGGAGGAGCTCTCCCGCATCATCGAGGAGTCGACCCGGGCGGGCGAGCTGCCGCCGAGGCTGTCCGAGCTGCTCGAACGCGCTCTGGAGTTCGGCGACCGCATCGCCGAGGAGATCATGGTGCCGCGCCCCCGCGTGGTGGCCCTGCGCGACTCGCAGCCGATCTCCGACCTGCTGGAGGTCATGCGCCAGTGCGGCCACTCCCGCTACCCGGTGCTCGGCGCCGACGGTGACGTCGTGGGCGTGACGGGCGTGCGCGAGCTGCTCTCGTACGGGCTCGACGAGGGCCTGATCGCCGCGATCAGCCGCCCCGCCCTGCTGATCCCCGATTCGGTCCCGCTCCCCGCGGTGCTCGACAGGATGCGGGCGGCCAAGGCCGACATCGCCTGCGTCATCGACGAGTACGGCGGCCTGGCCGGCGTGATCACGGTGGAGGACCTGGCGGAAGAGCTCGTCGGCGAGCTGGTCGACGAGAACGACCCGGAGCCCGCCGGCGCGGTCGGTCATCCGGACGGCATCTGGGAGGTTCCCGGCCGTCTCAGGCTCGACGAGGTGGAGCGCGCGACCGGCGTCGCCCTTCCCGAGAGCGACGACTATGACACCCTCGCCGGTCTCATCCTGGCCAGGCTCGGCAGAATGCCGAACCCCGGCGACACGGTGACCGTCCCGCTGAACCCGGACCCGGATCCCTTCATGGAACGCCCGGAGGAGCACCAGGCGGAGCTGACCGTCATGTCCCTCAACCGTCGCGTGCCCGAATGGGTCAGGGTGGCCCCGGTCGAGCACGCGGGGGTGATCCGATGACCATGATCATCATAGGTCTCGTGCTGCTCGGGTTCAACGCGCTGTTCGTGGCCGCCGAGTTCGCCTTCGTCTCCGCCAGGCGCCACCGCCTGGAGGAGATGGCCTCCAACGGCAACCGATTGATCCGGATCGCGGCTAAGTCCGCCGTGGGCGGCGGCCGCCAGCTCTCGCTCATGCTGGCCGGCGCTCAGCTCGGCATCACGCTGTGCACGCTGGGTCTGGGTCAGGTGACCGAGCCGGCCATCGAGCACGCCCTGGAGCCGGTCTTCGCGGCCGTGGGGGTGCCGGAGGCCCTGCGCCTGCCGATCGCGCTGGCGATCGCACTGGCGCTGATCACGTTCCTGCACATGGTGGTGGGCGAGATGGCCCCGAAGTCCTGGGCGCTGACCCATCCCGAGCGCTCGGTGCTGCTCCTGACCCTGCCGTTCCGCGCCTTCACGTCGCTGATGCGCCCGCTGCTCTCGGCGCTGAACGGTGTGACGAACCTCATCCTGCGTCTCTTCGGCGTGGAGCCCCGCAACGAGCTGGCCACGACGAGAACCCCGCGCCAGCTCGCCATGCTGGTCGGCGAGTCGGGCCGGATGGGCCTCCTGGACCGGGAGGAGCACGACCTCCTGACCCGGGCCCTGCGCCTGGACGGCCAGGGCATCGAACGCCTGATGGTCCCGATCGACCGGGCGGTCAAGGTCGCGTCCACGGCCGACTCGGCCCAGATCCGCGCCGCCGCGGCGGCCAGCGGCCACCTGAGGCTGCTGGTGGGCGGCCAGGAGCACGTAGAGGGCGTCCTGCACGCCCGCGACGCCCTCCTCCAGCCCACCCGCAGAGCAGGCGACCTGGCCCGCCCGATCCCCAGGCTCGCCTGCGTCACCCAGGTCCCCGAGGCCGTGACAGCCCTCCAGGAGGCGAGAGCTCACCTGGCCCTGGTCATAGACCAGACCGAGGCGGTCATCGGCATGGTGAGCCTCACCGACCTCCTGGGAGAACTTCTGGACACCAAGGCGGCCTGAAAACCGGGGCAGTCACAACGTTTGGGCTGGGCCGACGGGCCCAGCCCACTAATGTGACCTAAAACACATCGGCCGAGATCGCAAGCCACCCGAAACCAGCCTGCAACCCCTCAGACCTACATTCCGAACGCGGCCAAGCCGCACAAAGACCTTCTTGCAAAAGAAAAGGGGCCCGACCCTTGCGATCGAGCCCCTACTTCGTCAATGTGGGTCTGCGCCAGCGAGCAACCACAACCAGGTTTTGACAGGGGGCCCGGGGGAACTCCCCCGGAAGCTTTCCCCCTGGGGGTCCGGGGGTTATCCCCCGGATAGACATGGCGAGGGGACCCGTTGGAAGCAAGCCGTTAGGCTAGCGACCAAGAGTCCCCAGTTACCGAGGTGGGCGAGGAGGGATTTGAACCCTCACGTCCTTTCGGACACACGGACCTGAACCGTGCGCGTCTGCCGTTCCGCCACCCGCCCTTGTGGGTGCGGAAAGAACAGTAGCACGGAACAGTCACTGGTACTGAACCCGGATACGATCGCATAAGACACGGGAGCGGAGGAGCTGGGCGCGACAGCCGACGAGCGCCGGCACCAGCCGCGACGTGGGACGAGCGGGCACCGGGCGCGGGAGCGTCTGGGGGCCGCGATCATATGCACGGAGGAAGGGAGGTACCCGGTGGGAGTCCTTCAGCGCTTCGAGCGAAGGCTCGAAGGCTTGGTTGAGGGGGCCTTTGCGCGGGCGTTCAAATCTGACCTTCAGCCGGTCGAGGTCGCCAGCGCGGTTCAGCGGGAGATGGATGAGCGTGCGGCGATCGTCGCGCAGGGTCGCACGCTCGTGCCCAACGACTTCGTGGTTGAGCTGTCCACGACCGACAGCGAACGGCTTGAGGTTTACGCCGACAGCATCAGCCACGAGCTGGCCAACCTCGCCAGGGAGTACGCCAAGGAACAGGGCTACTCCTTCGTGGGACCGGTCCGGGTGCGCTTCGAGACCGCCGGCGACCTGGCCGTGGGGCTGTTCCGCATCAGATCGGGCGTCATCCGCGGCGCTACGGTGGAGCAGGACGAGATTCGCCAGCCGGCGAGCGACCTGCCTCCGTCGAGGCCGGGCGCTTTCAACGGGCGGCCCCGGCTGCTCGTCTCCACTCAGGACGACCCGCAGGGCGACCGTTCCTACGAGCTCACCACTCCGGTGACCTTGCTCGGCAGGGGCACCGACTGCGATCTTCGTCTGGTGGATCCCGGGGTTTCGCGTCATCACGCGGAGCTGCGGGTCGAGGGGCAGCTTGTCGTGCTCGTCGACCTGGGGTCGACCAACGGAACTTTCGTCAATGGCCAGCCGGTACGCAGAATCGAGCTCCAGAATGGCACGCGAGTGACCCTGGGGCGTACGACTCTGGTGTTCCGGCGCGATTAGAGGTAGACAAACGGTCCATGTCCGAGCTCACGCTGCTGCTGATCCGGCTAGCCTTCCTGGCGGTGCTGTGGTTCTTCGTCATTGCCGCAGTCGGCGTGATCCGGACTGACTTGTTCGGTTCACGCACGGCTCCCGTGGGTCCACGCAAAGGCGTGAAACCCGCCAAACCCGTGGCCAAGCCCAAGAGCAAAAAGGGCGAGCCACGACAGCTCATCGTTACCGGTGGCCCGCTGCAAGGCACCACCATTAACCTCACGGAGACGCCCATCACCATTGGCCGGGCGAATGACGCCACGCTGGTAGTCAGCGACGACTACGCTTCCAGCCGGCATGCCCGGCTCTTCCCTCAGGACGGTCAGTGGATCGTGGAAGATCTCGGTTCGACGAACGGCACGTATCTCGACCGCTCGAAAGTCACCCGCCCGACCCCGGTGCCGCTCGGTGTTCCGATCCGCGTCGGCAAGACAGTCATTGAATTGCGCAAATGACCATCGCACTCCGCTACGCCGCCCGCTCGGACGTCGGCCTCCTCCGCGAAGGAAACGAGGACTCGGCGTACGCCAGCGGCCGCCTGCTCGCCGTCGCCGACGGCATGGGCGGGCACGCACACGGTGAGGTGGCGAGCTCTGTCGCCATCGCATCCATGGCCTCTCTCGAAGAGGCCCAACAGGGCGGCGACCTGCTCAACGCCATCGAGGCAGCGGTACGCGACGCCAATCGCAGGCTGCACGAGATGGTGGGGCGGGACCCCAGCCTCAAAGGCATGGGCACGACTCTCACGGCCATGCTCTGGCACGGCACCCAGGTCGCACTGGTGCACGTCGGCGACTCGCGCGCCTACCTGCTCAGGCGCGGGGAGCTCTACCAGATCACGCATGATCACACGCTGGTGCAACAACTCGTCGACGACGGGCGCATCACGCCGGAAGAGGCGGCCACGCATCCGCAACGCTCGATCCTGCTGCGCGCGCTCGACGGCAGCGGCGAGGTCGATCCCGATCTCACGCTCCGCGAGGCGCAGGTGGGCGACCGCTACCTGCTCTGTTCCGACGGCCTGTCGGGCGTGGTCAGCGCGGAGACGTTGCATGCCACGCTCACCAACATCGACGACCCGGAAGAGGTCGTGCGCCAGCTCATCGATCTGGCGAACCGAGGTGGCGGGCCTGACAACATCACGTGCGTGCTGGCCGACGTGATCGAGGTCACCGATGGGCAGCAGGTGCCGGGCGACGTCTCCATCGTCGGCGCCGCGGGCATGACCCGCCTGCACACCAGCCCTCCGGAGACCTCTCCGGGGCGACCCGGCGCGGTGACCGCACCCCAGCCGGCGATCGCCGACGACGACGTCGATGAGCCGGTCGCGCGAGCGACCCGGCGCTCGGGCAAGCGTCGTCGTCTGTGGCCCGTGCTGCTCACCGTGCTCGGTGTTGGAGCCGTAGTCGTCGCCGTCGGCGGTTACTTCGGCTATCAGTGGACCCAGGAGCAGTACTTCGTCGGCGCCAGGGGCGACGAAGTGGTCGTTTTCCAGGGGGTCAAGCGGGAGGTGGGGCCGTTCCCGCTCTTCCACGTCTCCAAGCCCACCGGACGGCAGCTCTCCCAGCTGTCCGAGGCCGACCAGGCCCTGATCAGGAGTGGCATCCCCGTGACCACCGTCACAGAAGGCATGACCAAGATCAACGCTTTGAAGTTCGCGGAAGCCGAGGACCAGAAGAGCGAGACGCCCGCGACCGTGACCGCGTCGCCCACGCCGACCGCGAGTGCGACCAAGACGAAGCAACAGTAGATGAGCGAAGTCGCCCCTTCCCCCGTCCCGATGCCGGCCAAGCGCCGCGCGGCCCAGCTCATCATGCTGGCCCTCGCGGTGGCGATCGTCATGGGCGCCTACGCCAACGTGGGCCTGGCCATCGACGGCACGATCCCCGCGGGGATGCTGACGTACGGGCTGGGCCTGGGCGGGCTGATGCTGGCCGCCTACTTCGTGCTGGCCAAGTTCGCCCCGTGGGCCGATCCGCTGATCCTGCCGGTGGTCACCGTGATCAACGGCCTCGGCCTGGTGATGATCTACCGGCTCGAATCCGCCAAGATGGGCGGGGCCTCGGCCGCCAACCAGATCATGTGGACGGCGGTCGGCGTCGTCATGTTCGCGGTCACCCTGATCGTGGTGCGCGACCACCGCATGCTCCAGCGGCTCACCTACACCGCGGGCGCCGTCGGCCTGGTCCTGCTCGCGATCCCCGCGCTGCTGCCCGGCAGCCTGAGCGAGGTGCAGGGCGCCAAGATCTGGATCCGCATCGGCGGCTTCTCCATCCAGCCGGGCGAGTTCGCCAAGCTGGCGCTGGTCGTCTTCTTCGCGGGCTACCTCGTCGCCAAACGCGACGTGCTGGCCCTGGCGGGGCGGCGGCTGCTCTTCATCGACCTGCCACGGGCCAGGGACCTCGGCCCGATCCTCGCGACCTGGGGGCTCAGCCTGCTGGTCCTGGTCTTCGAGAAGGACCTGGGCACCTCGCTGCTGCTGTTCGGCACGTTCATCGCGATGCTCTACATGGCCACCCAGCGCACCTCGTGGGTGCTGATCGGCATCCTGCTGTTCGTCGGCGGCGCCTTCTTCGCCGGGCAGTTGTTCGACCACGTCGGCGCCCGCTTCGACGCCTGGCTCGACCCGGGCAACCCGATCTACTACGGCAACGACCCCGTCTGCCTGACGGACCCGCCGGGCGATGCGATGTGCAGCAAGAGCTACCAGATCATGCAGGGGCTCTTCGGGTTCGGCGCGGGCGGCATCCTGGGCACCGGGCTCGGTCAGGGGCACCCCGACCTGATCCCGCTGTCCTTCTCCGACTTCATCTTCGCCGCGACGGGCGAGGAGCTGGGCCTGACCGGGCTGATGGCGCTGCTCATGCTCTACGCGCTGCTGGTCGAGCGGGGTCTGCGGACCTCGATCGTGGCCCGCGACCCGTTCTCCAAGCTGCTGGCGGGCGGCCTGTCGTTCATTCTGGCCTGGCAGGTCTTCATCATCGTCGGCGGTGTGACGAACCTCATTCCCCTGACCGGCCTGGTCACCCCGTTCATGTCACAGGGTGGCTCGGCACTGCTGGCTAACTGGGTCCTTATCGCGCTCCTGGTACGCATGTCAGATGCGGCCCGGCGCCCCCCGCCCCAGGCGATCCAGAACGAAGGAATGACGCAGGTGTTCCAGCGATGAACAGCACCCTGAAGCGCGCGGCCGTGGCGTGCCTGGCCATGTTCGCGCTGCTGATGATCAACGTGAACTTCCTGCAGGCGGTGCGGGCGGAGGACCTGCGCTCGGACACGCGCAACACCCGTAACTACTACGAGCGTTACGCGATCGAGCGCGGTCGCATCACCGCCGGCGGCAAGGTGATCGCGCAGTCCGTCGAGACCGACAGCAAGAACTTCAAGTTCGTCAGGCAGTACCCCGACGGCAAGCTCTACGCGCACGTCACCGGCTTCTTCTCCCCCGAGAGCGCGAGCGCGATCGAGGGCACCCAGAACAGGCTGCTCGACGGCTCCAGCGCCGATCTGCTGCTGCGGCGGAGCATCGACCTGTTCACCGGCGAGCCGACCAAGGGCGCCAACGTCGACGTGACGATCAACCCCAAGGCCCAGAAGGCCGCCTACGACGCGCTGCGGGACAGCGGCAAGCGGGGCGCGCTGGTCGCGATCAACCCCAAGACGGGCGCGATCCTGGCCATGGTGTCGCTGCCCACCTACGACCCCGCCGAGTTGTCCGGCACCGACAAGGGCAAGGTTTTCAGCCGCTACGACGAGCTGGCCAAGGAGAAGGGCCAGCCGCTGCTCAACCGGGCCATCGCCCAGACCTACCCGCCCGGGTCGACGTTCAAGGTGGTGACGGCGGCGGCGTACCTGGAGGACGACCCCTCACGCGGGCCGCAGACGACCGTGGACGCGCCGCAGCGGCTGCCCCTGCCGGGCACGAACATCAGCCTGCCCAACTACGGCGGCGCGGCCTGCGGCTCCGGCTCGGTCACGCTGATCTACGCGCTGGAGCGGTCCTGCAACACGCCGTTCGGCAGCATCGGCATGGACCTGGGCTTCGAGAAGCTGAAGGACCAGACCGAGAGGTTCGGCATGGGCCGGCAGATCGGGGTGCCGATGTCGGTGGCGCAGAGCGACTTCGGCGAGAAGGAGGACAAGGCCGCCCTGGCCATGGCCTCCATCGGCCAGCGCAGCAACCGGATGACGCCGCTGCAGATGGCCATGATCGCCGCGGGCATCGCCAACGACGGCAAGGTCATGAAGCCGTACCTCGTCAACAAGATCAGTGACGCCCAGGGCGACGCGATCGAGGAGGCCAAGCCGGAGGAGCTGACCGAAGCGGTCAGCTCCGAGACGGCGGGCAAGTTGCGCGAGATGATGGTGAGCGTGGTCGCCAACGGCACGGCCAACCTGGCGCAGGTGCCGGGCGTCCAAGTAGCGGGCAAGACGGGCACGGCGGAGACGGCCGACGGCGCGCCGCCGCACGCCTGGTTCATCTCCTTCGCGCCCGCCGACGACCCGCAGGTGGCCCTCGCGGTCATCGTCGAGTCGGGTGCGGCGAACGTGGGCGCGGAGGCGACCGGCGGCCACACCGCCGCGCCGATCGCAAAAGCTGTGCTGGAGGCGGTGCTGAACAAGTGAGTGGCGGCGCTGAACAAGTGCGTCACGGTAGCGTGACGAGTCATGCGGCTCGGTAACCGCTACCTCCTGGTCTCCCGCATCGCCACGGGCGGTATGGGTGAGGTCTGGCGTGCCCGGGACGAGTTGCTCGGGCGCGAGGTCGCGGTGAAAATCCTGCGCAGCCACATTTATGCCGATCCCACCTTCCGCGAGCGGTTCCGCAACGAGGCCAGGCTCACCGCGGCGCTGGCCGACCCCGGCGTGGCCCAGATCTTCGACTACGGCGAGCAGAGCGACCTGGCCTACCTCGTGATGGAGCTGGTGCACGGGGAGCCGCTGTCGGCCATCCTGGCGCGCAACGGCGCCATCGGGCCCGAGGTGGCGCTCGACGTGGTGCACCAGACCGCCAAGGCGCTGCACGCGGCCCACTCCTCCGGGATCATCCACCGCGACATCAAGCCCGGCAACCTGCTGGTCACCCAGGAGGGGACCATCAAGGTGACGGACTTCGGCATCGCGCGGGCCCTGGAGGCGGCGCCGGTGACGCAGACCGGCACCGTGCTGGGCACGGCCCAGTACGTCAGCCCCGAGCAGGCGCAGGGCTTCCAGCTCACGCCCTCGACCGACCTCTACTCCCTGGGCGTCGTCGCCTACGAGTGCCTGTCGGGCCGCACGCCGTTCCGCGGCGACAACCAGGTGGCCATCGCGCTGCAGCACCTCAACGAGCTCCCGCAGCCACTGGGCGTGGACGTTCCCGCGGCGGCGCGGGAGCTGGTCATGTCACTGCTGGCCAAGGAGCCGGCGCAGCGGCCCGCCTCGGCGCTCGAGGTGGCCGACCGGGCCTACGTGCTGCGCGAGTCGCTGGCCAGCGCGCCGCACGGCGCCGATCTCAGCATGCTCACCGACCCCGGCGGCTTTCGTGTGCGCGAGTCCGGGGGCTTTCACGGACACGAGTCCGAGGGCTTTCCCGTACGCGAGTCCGGAGGCTTCCACGGGCGTGAGTCCGAGGGCTTTTACGGACGCGAGCGAGCGCCCGAGGACGAGCGGGAGACCGACAACCTCAGCCCCGCCACGACGCTGCAGCCACCGCCTGCCCCCGTCAGGCGCCGCAAGAGCGGCAGGACGCTGGCCGTGGTCGCCGCGGCCGGCTGCGTCGCGGCGGTGGGGCTCAGCGCCATCACGCTCGCGAACCGCCAGCCTGAGGGTCCGGCGCCCCAGGTCGCGGAGCCCACGGGCTCGGTCGCGCCGACTCCCGACCAGATCCGCACCACGAAGACGAAGAAGCCCACGCGCAAGCCCACCGTGGTTCCGGTCAAGTCGCCGAGGATTACACCCTCACCGTCGGCTACGGTAAGCAGGTCGGCAACTCCTTCCAAGAAACCGACACCTACACCGAAACCAACCACCCGGACCCCTACGCCAACACCTACCCCGACGCCCACCACTACTCCGACCACTCCGACACCTACCGCCTCGCCGGACCCGGGTGAATCCAACCCGCCCAAGGAGGAGACGTGATGCGCAAATGGGGTCGATGATGGACACCGGCTGCCCCCCGAGCAGGCCGGTACCCAAGATGAACGGTAAGGGACAGTGCAGGAAATGACTCAGCCTCGGCTACTCGGTGGTCGCTACGAGCTCGACGGTGTCGTCGGGCGCGGTGGCATGGCCGAGGTGTATCGCGCCCGAGACATCCGGCTGGACCGCATAGTCGCGATCAAGACCCTCCGCTCCGACCTGGCGCGCGATCACACCTTCCAGGCCCGGTTCCGCCGCGAGGCGCAGTCGGCGGCCTCGCTGAACCATCCGGCGGTCGTCGCGGTCTACGACACCGGCGAGGACGTCTCAGAAGGCGCCCCCGTACCGTACATCGTGATGGAGTACGTCGACGGCCGCACGCTGCGCGACCTGCTCCGCCAGGATCGGCGGTTGCTGCCGGAGCGCGCGACCGAGCTGGTCGACGGCATCCTGCGGGCGCTCGACTACAGCCACCGCGGCGGCATCGTGCACCGCGACATCAAGCCGGCCAACGTGATGATCACGCGGGCCGGCGACGTCAAGGTGATGGACTTCGGCATCGCCCGCGCGATGGCCGACTCCGCGGCCACGATGACGCAGACGGCGCAGGTGATCGGCACCGCCCAATACCTCTCTCCCGAGCAGGCGCGGGGCGAGCGGGTCGACGCGCGCAGCGACGTCTACTCCACCGGCTGCGTGCTGTACGAGCTGCTGACCGGGCAGCCGCCGTTCACCGGCGACTCCCCCGTCGCGATCGCCTACCAGCACGTGCGCGAGGAGCCGATCCCGCCGTCGCAGATCGATCCCGAGATCCCGGCGTGGGCCGACGCGATCGTGCTCAAGGCCATGGCCAAGGACCCGGCTCACCGCTACCAGAGCGCGACCGAGATGCGGGCCGACATGCAGCGGGCGATGTCCGGCCAGCCGGTCGACGCCCAGACGATGGCGATGACCGGCAACTACGGCCAGGGCACGCGCATGATGACGACGACCCAGGCGGCTCAGGGCCCGGCCACGCAGCGCCAGGGCGCTCTGCCCGGTTACGAGTACGGCGACGGCGAGGGTGGCGGCCGCGGGCGGCGCCGGGCCCCCGGCGGTGGAAACTCCGCCGTCAAGACCGCGCTGTGGATCATCGTCCCGCTGCTGATCATCGGGGCGTTCGTCACGGTGGGCTACCTGGTGTTCGGCGCCAAGGACACGCCCAGCGACACGACGGTGACGATTCCGTCCCTCGCCACGCAGGAGGGCAAGTACGCCGAAGAGCAGCTCAAGCTCCTGGGGCTCACTGTCCAGGTGGAGCGGGAGTTCAGCGACGAGGTCGACAAGGACTCGGTGATCAAGACCGACCCCGACGCGAACGCCAAGGTCGACAAGGGCTCGACGGTCAAGCTGTTCGTGTCCAAGGGCGCCGAGAAGATCAAGGTGCCCGCCGGGCTGGTCAACCTGTCGCAGGAAGACGCCATGAAGCTCCTGGAGGAGGCCGGCCTGCGTGGCACGGTCAAGGCCAGGGCGTCCGGCAAGCAGCAGGGCACGGTCATCGCCACCGACCCCAAGGCCGGCGCGGAGATCGAGAAGGGCGGCACGGTCACCCTCTACGTGCCCAAGGAGCTGGGCGAGGTGCCCAGCCTGATCGGGCTCACCGTGGAGGACGCCACGGCGCAGCTCAAGGCCTCGGGCTTCAAGACCAAGGTCTCCGAGCAGCCCAGCGACCAGCCCGAGGGCACGGTCATCCAGCAGAACCCGGGTGAGGGCACCAAGCTGCCGCCGGGCACGACGATCACGATCGTGGTGTCCACCGGTCCTCAGGACACGCAGCCGCCGCCCACCTCCGACTTCCCGTCGGACGAGCCCACGGACGACGGGGGCGGCGACTTCCCGTCGGACGAGCCGACCGAGGACAATCCGATCGGCGACGAGGGCCTCGGCGGCTGAGCGACCGGGACGAGGGCTTCGGTGGCTGAGCCACCGGGACGACAGTCTCGGCGGCTCAGCCACCGGCACAGGCCCGCAGGACAAGGCGAAGGGCCGCCCCCTCCCCCCGCGGGGGGGGGGGGGGCCGTGGGGGTGGCGGGCAAGCGGGGCGGGCCCGCGGCGTCGGGGGGCGGGGGGGGGGGGGGGCGCCCCCCCC